>JAHFEM010000101.1 GCA_023248505.1 Nitrospirota bacterium | reverse complement strand
GCTTCCCCCTTCCAGCAGGAACTGATGTCCTTCCTTTGTGAGATCTCCCAACGGGAGAGAGAGGTTGGCCCCCTGAAGGGCGCGGAAGAGGTCGGTGAGGGTGAGGCCGTGCGCCGCGAGGGCAACCGGATTGATATCGATCTGGACCTGCCGGGCGCGTCCGCCGATGACGGAGACCGGTCCCGATTGCGGCGCCTCCCGAAGGCGGACCGCCAACTCCTCGGCGATTCGCCGAAGCTGATGATCGTCCAGGGCGTTGCTGTGAAGGGCGAGAGTGACGATGGGGATGTCGTCCATCTCGCGCGGTTTAAGCACGATCCCCCGCGCGCCCGGCGGAAGCCGATCGGTGTTGGCGAAGACCTTGTTGTAGACTTTGACCATGCTCCGCTCGCGGTCTTCGCCGACATAGAACCGAACCGTCGCGATGGAGCGGCCCGGCCGCGAGATGGAGTAGACATTTTCGACGCCGTCGATCTCCCAAAGAAGCGACTCCACCGGCGTGGTCACCAAATGCTCGATCTCTTGGGCCGACGCTCCCGGCCACTCCACCAGGAGATCGGCCATTGGGACGACGATTTGCGGCTCCTCCTCCCGCGGGGTCGCGATCAGGGCGACGGCGCCGGCCAGGAACGAAGCAATGATAAAGAGGACCGACAACTTCGAAGTCAAAAAAGTCCGAACGATCTTCGATGTCCATCCATGAGGGGTCTCCTGCATTGCTAAGCGCCCCCTTCCACAACCACCTGCTCATTCGGCCGAAGCCCGGAGAGAATTTCGATCTGCTCCCCCGTCTCCCGCCCGGTCTGGACATGGCGGGTGATGACCCTTCCCGCTTCGAGCACTCGGACCGTTTCGAGCTGACCGATCTCGCGAACCGCGCTCTTCGGAACAAATATCCCCTTCGCGGCGGCGCCGGAGAGAAGCAACCGTCCGAACAGCCCCGAGCGGACCGCGGCGCCCCTCGGGAGGAGGACCTTCACCGTCACCGTCCGGGTTTCCGGATCGGCGGCCGGAACAATCTCATCGATCGTCCCCTGCATGACCGGCAGGCCGGTGATCTCGACCGGATGGCGCTGGCCGAGTTGAAGGCGTCCCTCTTCGGCCAGCGGAAGGGCCGTCTCCAAACGGAAGAGATCGGTCGCATCGAGCGCCAGCAGCGAACGGCCCGCCGCGGCGAACTCTCCCGGATCGACTTCTCTCCGCGTTACCCGGCCGCCGAAGGGGGCGGTCACCGTCGTAAAGTCGAGGATCACCTCCGCCGCTTCCCGCTGGCGACGGGCCGCCTCTTCCTCTGCTTGGGCCGTCTGATAAGCTGCGTCAGCCGCCTCGAACTGCCGCTGCGAGATGACCTCCTCCGCAATCAGCGTCTTCATCCGTTGATAATCCGCCTCAGCTTGCTTGCGGCGGGCGGTGGCCCCCAACCATGCGGCTTCGGCCTGTTTGAGACGCGCTTGGGGCTCCGCCGCATCAAAGCGGACCAGAATCTCCCCCCTCTTTACAAGATCACCCTGCCGGACCGCCACTTCCACGACACGGGCGGCAACCTGCGCCGACAGGACCGCCTTGGTTTTCGCCACCACCGTTCCCGGCCAACCGGTGATCACCGGATCGGCTCTCTCTTGTGCCGGGACCGTTCTCAGGCCCGACGTGGAGACCATGGCGGGGATCTCACGGCCCGGCGAAACCCGATCCCCGCTCAACCATCCCTGGATCCAAGCGAGAAGAAGGACCAGACCGAGTACGCCGATGCTTCCCCCGATCCAGCGTGATCTGCTCCGTTTTTTCATTCCCTTTCTCTCCGATATTCCGCTCATTGTTTGTTCTTGGGCGGGCATAAAATATCCTGTATGAGGTCGTTGAGCTTCAAGACTGCCGACCTCCTTTCTTTCGATAATTAAATTCATGCCGATTGATCATTGCCCCTTCACGTTCGAATCAGGGCCACGACCGACCGTCCCCTCACGGCATATTCCAGCCCCTTCACCGGCTCCTCCTTCCCTGGCTCCAGGAAGTCGGCCGGAGCCGGAAGGGCGGTATCGATGACTCGAGACCACCCCCCTTTTCCCCCTTCCTGGAGTTTGAAAGTATGGTCCTGCGGATCGGCGTTGATCAGGACATAGAGGTCGCTGTCCTGCTGTGAGGATCCGTTTAAGTAAAAGGCAAGGACATGCGATCGATCGGAGCGATCGACCTCTCCGCCCGCCCCGTACCAGCGGACTTCTTCCCGCCAGAACCGGCTTCTGCAGAGGGTGGGATGGGCCTTTCGGAAGGAGATCATCTGTTTGAAGAAGCGGAAGATCTCCCTATTTTTCTCAAGCAGATCCCAGTCAAGCCAGGAGGTTTCATTGTCTTGGTTGTAGGGATTATTATTCCCTTCCTGGGTTTGCATGAACTCGTCGCCGGCCCGGAACATCGGGGTGCCGTTGGCGAGGAAGAGCAAGGCGCAGAAATTCTTTACCTGACGCCGGCGCAGGGCCAGGACCTCTTCCGGCGCGCCGAGATCCCCCTCCCAGCCGCAGTTCCAGCTCAAGTTGGTGTCGCTGCCATCGGTGTTTCGGTGGCCGTTTGCTTTATTATGCTTCGTATTGTATGAGACCAGGTCGTAGAGGGTGAAGCCGTCGTGGGAGGTGATGAAATTGACGCTCTGATAGGCGTGGTACGATTCCGCCTCCGAGAAGAGATCGTCGCTTCCATACAGCCGCGCCATCAGATCGTTGATCTTGCCGGGGTCGCCTCGCACGAAGGAACGGAGATCGTCCCTGAATTTTCCATTCCATTGAAACCAGGTCATCCCGGGGAAGCTTCGGCCCAGCTGATAGGCAGAGAGATCCCATACTTCGGCGATCAACCGGACGTTCGCGAAAAGAGGGTCGGCGGTAATCTCGAAAATGATCGGCGGATCGTCGAGGTTGATGCTTCCGTCACTGTTGCGGGTGAAGAGCGAGGCGAGGTCGAAACGGAATCCATCGATATGCATCTCTTTCACCCAGTAGCGCATGCTGTCGAGAATCATCTTGCGAACGGTGCGGTTGGCGCAATGCAGCACGTTGCCGGTGCCGGCGTCGTTTCGATAGCGCGAGCGGTCCGCCTCCAAGAGGTAGTAGGTCGTATTATCGATCCCCCGATAGCTGTAATTCGGGCCGCTTTCGTCCATCTCGGTCGTGTGGTTGTAGACGACATCGAGGATCACCTCGATCTCGGCGGCATGAAACGCTTTTACCATCTCCCGAAATTCGTTGATCTGCCCGCACATTCCGTCGCGGCTCGCATAGGCGTGATGGGG
Source organism: Nitrospirota bacterium (assembly GCA_023248505.1). Classification (GTDB taxonomy): domain Bacteria; phylum Nitrospirota; class Nitrospiria; order SBBL01; family Manganitrophaceae; genus Manganitrophus. Next base: position 3,577 of record JAHFEM010000101.1, on the reverse strand, counting down.
AGAGAAGAAGCTCAGCGGCATGTATCCCCAGTAGTTTTCCTCCTGCGGATCGTATTGATAGACCGGCATCAGCTCGACGGCCGTCACCCCCAACTCTTTCAGATAGGGAATCTTATCGATCAGCCCGGCATAGGTCCCTCGGCGGGTGGAGAAGACGCGGGCATTCGGCCGCATGGTAAATCCTCTGACATGTAATTCGTAGATGATGGTATCGGAGGTATGGATCGGCCGCCGGTCTTCTCCCCAATCGAACGGAATCCGGCAGGCCGGCAGGAAGCCAAGAGGGGCCCGTCCGGCATTGGAGGCGGGGTGGCGCGCGGCCTCACGGCTGAAATCGGGCGGGAAGAAAACCGCCCGGGCATAAGGGTCGAGGAGGATCTTCTGAGGATCAAATCGGTGCCCTACGGACGGGTCATAAGGACCTTCGACCTGATAGCTGTAGTAGCAGGCGCCATTGAGCATTTTCTCCGGGATCCGACAATGCCAGACCCGGCCGGACTTGTTCTTCAGAAAATCGAACCGGTATTGAAACATCGGATGGACAAGGTCCGCCTCGGAATAGCAGAGCAATGTAACCCCGGTCGCATGCTTGGAATAGAGCGCAAAGTTATAGGCTTCCTCTTCTTCGATCCAACTGACCCCAAATGGATTCGAAACCCCCTCCACGACGGCCCATGGGGTCATTTCCCCTTTCACAGGAGAAAACGCTCGCATCAGTCTCCCCGCTGTAACTTCAATTGAATGTAGTCCCCGATCGTTCGGGAATTCAAGCGGCCAGCACCCATTCCCTTAATCCCGAAGGAAGTTGGCCCGCCGCATCTTGAACTTCACCGGGACTGATCGCCTCCTTGAGGACATGGAAGACGCAGCGGGCGACGAAATCGGCCTCCTCGGGCGTTTCCAGCCCGCCCTCGATTTGGATCGTGGTCAGAAATTGACCCTTCGAGAGCTTCACCACCTGTTTTTCATCCCACAAACCCCACCGTGCCGACATGAACAAGGCTTTCCAATACCAGAGCTCTTTCAGGGCGGTCGGGAGCTGGGAAATAAAATTCCTCCCCTCGGTTGCGGTCAGACGAACGGAGAGGGCGGAGAAGACCGCGCCAATGAGTTCCTCTGTCCTGTTCCGATCGACAGGCATCTGACTTTCAATGGCATCCTGCACCTTCCGAACAAACGTGATCTCGTCCATGGGAATCCTCCTCAACTCACGCGCTTAGGAGGAGAGCGCATCTTCTCCAGGTTTGCAGAAAAGAAGCCCTCTCTCCTCCGGTCGAAGCGATTGTCAAAATGGTGTAACGGGCCATCGATTTCCCGAGGTCAAGCCGCCTTGACCTCGATCGGCTTCGGGACCGCTTTCTCCGATTTCGCCAGATGGACGCTCAGGATTCCGTCTTTGAATTCGGCCGAGACTTTTCCCTCATCGGCATCATCGGGAAGGGTAAAGCTTCGCTCGAAGGCGCCATAAGATCGCTCGATCCGATGGAACTTCTTCCCCTTCTCTTCTTTCTCCTGCTTGCGCTCCCCTTGAATGGTGAGAACCCCTTTCTCGACGGAGACCTTTACGTCTTCTTTCTTGATCTCAGGAAGCTCTGCTTTAATCAGATATTCCTTGTCGCTTTCGATGATATCGACATCCGGCACCCAGTCGATCGAGGTCAGCGCCTCTTCCCCGCCGATGCGGGTCATCCCCCTCCGGCCGATGAGGCGACTGAACCGATCCGACATCTCTTCCATCTCTCGAAACGGGTCCAAACTTCTGATCTTGCGAAATGGATCCCAACGCACGATGTCCATTTTTCACCTCCCCTTTTTACTTTGAGGCGGGTCTTTTTTTCTATGGGCGAAGCCCCGCCGACTTCGCCCGAGATCCACCAGATGATCGATCCGATGATCGTTCTTATCTCCAGCCGTTCCGAAGAGGGGAACTGCCGGGATAGAGCTACAACGGATCATCGGGTTGATTTTTATTTTGCAGTAATCCGACAGAAGAGACAATCCCCCGAAGGGGGTGTTTATCAACGCACACGACACTCACCCCTTCTTCCCTACCGCCCATCCCAACCCTTCACCCATTGACATCATTGGGGGGCCTAGACACCCCCTTTGAGGGGTTGTCTTTTTCCTTTCCATTACTTCATGATGAATCAGAGTCCATCCGGTTGATTCGCTATGGGAGGAAAAAACAGGGGATAGGAGACGTCGTTCGACCCCTGAAGAGGAGCGACGATCGATGAAAATAAAAGATTTCATGGCGCATGATCATGAAGAGCTTGAACGAGTCTTAAGAGATTTTTTAGGGGCGCGGAATCAAGATGCCGTACACGCGCGGGAATTGTTCCATAAGTTTAAGACCGGCATTCAAGCACACATGGCGTGGGAGGAAGAAATCCTTTTTCCAATGATTGAGCGTCGGACCGGGATGCACCTGCCCGGCCCCGCTGTTCTCGTCCAAGCGCAACATCAGCACATCAGAGCGCTCTTCGAGAAGATCTCGGCACTGATCGACAAAGAGGGTGGAATCGAAGAGGCGTTAAAAGAGTTGATCGATCTGCTGGCCCTTCATCGCCGGGAGGAAGAAAGAATTCTTTATCCTTGGATCGATGTTTCCCTCGGCAAAGAGGACCGGGAAGCGGCATTGGAACAGATGAAAAATATTCGATAGAGGGGCAGTCCCCATTATCCCAATGGCGAGGAGGAGAGATGAAACCGTATGAAATTCCGACGATGAACGATCGGATGACCTTCAAACCGCTCTCCATCCGCCCGGAAGAATCGACGGTCAGAGCCCTCGGGTTGATATTGGATCACGAGATCCGGCATCTGCCCGTTGTGGATGGGGATCAATTGGTCGGAATGATTTCGGACCGCGACATCCGGCAGAATTGGAGAATCACCGGAGGAGAGATGAAGGGATTCGGCGATGTCGATCAGCAGACCGTCTCCGATCTGATGTCCCGTCATCCGATTTCCGTTAAGAAAGAGACCTCGATCCACGACGCCATTAAGCGGATGGTTCAACATAAAATCGGGGCGCTCCCGGTCGTTGATGCCGATAACAAGCTGATCGGGATCTTCACGGAAATAGATGCCCTCCGATATTGTCTTCTCCTGATAGAGCGATACTAGCGTGCGGGACAAGAGCGCGACGGCTTACGCGCTTGACTGTTTCATCGGGAAAAGAATAGACTAACCGCGAAATCGATCTTCCCCTTTCACAAATGCAAGCGGCGAGCTCATCATGGAACACGAGATGGAAACAGCCGAACCCGATCCAAATCAAAGAGCGATCATCGAAGCCAACCATCTTCAGCACTGTTTTGATTTGCTGAAGCAATCGGGATATCGGCTCGTCGGGCCGATGATTCGAGACGGCGCAATTATTTACGACGAAGTGAGCTCCATCGAAGATCTTCCGATCGGCTGGACCGACATGCAGGAGGGAGCCACCTACCGTCTAAAAAAAAGAGACGATGCCGCCTTCTTCGGCTACGCCGTCGGTCCCCATTCCTGGAAAAAATATTTCCTCCCCTCCGCGAGGCGTCTCTGGCGCGCCGAGCGAGAAGAGAACGGCTTT
>JAHFEM010000100.1 GCA_023248505.1 Nitrospirota bacterium | reverse complement strand
CGCCACACCGCTTCCTCTTCGTTGAAGCGGCGGGCGAGTTCTTGAGAATCGAGGGTCGGCTTCATGAGGCTTTGATCTCGTATGGCGTCTGCCGGATGATGATCCGCTCCGCCTGCAGCCGGTCGCGGCCGAGCAGGCAGCCGGCGCAGTAGATGACCTTCTGCCCGTCGAACGGCGGAAGCTGCGCGAGGACCGCGCGGGTCAGCACATTGCCGCCGCTCGCGCTCTTATCTTTCAAGATCCCGTTGTAGAGCAGGTAAATCCCGACCCCCCGGCATGCGCCGAGGAACGGCGATTTGCTCACGCGCTCGCGCGGCAGCGGCTCGCCCGTCTCGCTGAAGTAGACGTGGCGCGCAAGATCGGCAAAGCCGACCGTCTCGCGAATCTTCCCGCTCTCGTCGAACAACGGCTCGCCCAACTCGCAATAGCGAAACCCGCCGCCGAGCCCTTCCACGCGCTCGCCCTTTGCGTTCACGTAGCCCTCCGCAACGCGCCGCACGCGTTCGGCGGTAATTTCGCGCGCAATCTTCGGCTCCATCTCCACAAGGATGAATTTCCTTTGAATCCCATCTTCCAGGTTTTGTTTCAGAACCGCATGTGCCGTGGTTCCGCTGCCTGCGAATGGGTCGAAGACTATGTCGCCGTCAGTCATCTGTAACGAATCTATCAATACCTGTACTAAGCTGGTTGGTTTGGGATATGCAAACTTGGCTTTTTCTTCGAAAATTTGTTCTAACTCAATTCCTCCATCACTCTTTGTACTCAGAATCGAACGGAGAAGAATCCGATTTACTTCATCTAGAAACTTGATAGAACTCGGCTGGGTTTTTTCATTTTTGTCGAACCAGATACGGCCAACGACAATTGACCCGTCATGTAATTCTTTTCTTTGTCCATCTGCTAGGCTTTGCTTGAAGGTTTCCTCCTTCCAACGCCAACCACGTTCTGGAACCTTTACTGGTTTATCTGTGTGAGGGTGTAGCACTTCATATCGCGGTCCATATGTGTTCGCATTGGGCCAACTCATGTTGATCTTGCCCCAGGGACGATAATGTTCGTCTAAGGAATTATAGAGTGTGACCCCTCTATCGTAACCCTCCTCGCGGTAAAGTTTTCGAAGTTCCGCTTCGGCTTGCGGAATAGGAATCTTTGATTCTTTAAGGTGCTGAAGTAACTCAGCCACGCGTTCAAGACCGTCTTTCTTCATTGTGAATTCGTAATCCCATACTGAACTCTTGCGATAGATCATCACATACTCGTGAATGTTACCAATGCCCGCATCGTTTTTGGGAATTCGTTTATTCCATGTGATGCACTCTACAAAGTTCTGAGCACCGAAAATTTCGTCCATCATTAACCGAAGCAATGCCACTTCCGTATCATCGAGGCTGATGAAAATCGCACCGTCTTCACGCAGAAACTTCCGGAGAAGCGCAAGGCGTGGATACATCATGCAGAGCCAACGGTCATGCCGATCGAGTGTTTCACCTTCTTTCCCGACGGTCTTCCCCAGCCATTCGCGGATGACCGGGCTGTTCACGTTGTCATTATAAACCCAGCCCTCGTTCCCCGTATTGTAGGGGGGTCGATATAGATGCACTTGACCTGTCCGGCGTAGTAGGGGAGAAGCGCCTTGAGCGCGACGAGGTTGTCGCCTTGAACGATGAGGTTGCCGTCGCCCGGCTTGCCGCAGGCGAGGTCGGGGACGTCTTTGAGCAGATGAAAGGGAACCTGCCGGTGGTGATTCACCACCGCCTCTTTCCCGATCCAATTTAATGTCGGCATGGTTCGATGCTGTTCCGGTTGTCAGAGATTTTTGCGTCTCGGTTTTGTATAACCCCCTCCCTGAATTAAGTCAACAATTTATTTCGGAGAGGGATCTGCCGGGCGGGCGAAGGGTCGGTCCGGGCAGGGTGGGAGGTTCCATTCTTATCTCATCGTGCTTTCAGCATAATCGTCGAAGTTGTATCCGGCTCTGATGAGAACGCGGCGCAGGACCTCGAAGACGTTGGGATCGCTCTTGTGAGGCATCGCCGAGACCTCCGGCGCGCTCCGGGCCTGGGCCAAGAGATCCGCGAGCCCCTCCCCCGCGAGCGACTCGCACAGTTCGTAGAGGCCTCCCGGCGATTCTTCGAGGAGGTTGTGATCGGCCAAGATGGCCCGGATCGCGGCGATGACCTGAGGAGAGGGAGGCGGCACCAGCAGTGTGGCGAGGGCGCCATGGTCGAGCCGAAGCTTGGCCGCCGTTGGAAGCGGCTCGCCGCCGCGGGCTTGCTGCGCGGTTCAGCAGATCTTCCAGCCGCAGGTGGTCGTCGATGAAGAACCGGTAAAGCGCTCCTGTCATCCTTTCGCTCCACGCTTTTCAATCCGCTTCCGACCCGAGTCCCGCAGGGGCGTCCTCTCGGGGTGACGAGGGGCCGGTCCGCGATCCGGCCCCTCGTCACGCAATCGGCCTGATGTTACTTGTTTTGCTTTCGTTCGTCCGGGAGTTTCACCGTCTTGAACCGAAGGCTCTCCTCTCCTCTCTCCCCCGGGTCGGCAATGACAAGGGTCAGACGGTGCTCGCCGGCAGAAGGCGCAGTGATGAAGGCTTCCAGCCCTTCCGCCACCCCTTTGCCGTCGAGCAGCCAGCGGGCATTCTCCCCGGAGGCTGGCGCTCCGCCGGCGAGGGTCGCGGCGCCTGTCAATCGCATGGGGGAGCCGGCGATGAGCGTTTGACCTTCGCGCGGGGTGAGAATGCTGACGGCCGGCGGACGAGGTGGAATCTCAACGGTGATGCGCCTTGATTCGGCGGTATGAAAGCCGTCGCTGGCGAGCAGGCGCAGAAGCACCCGCCCGGACGAGAGGACGGAGGCATCGACCGTCGCCCGACCGCCGCGCAGGCCGGTCGCCAAGGCATACCAGCTCTTGCCCCGATCATTCGACCACTGGAGCCAGCTTTCCGGCTCCGGGTCCCCGGCCGATGCAATCTGCCACTCGACGAGGAGCGAGTCTCCTCTCTTCTCGCCCCGCTTCCGGCTTGTGCCCGAAAGGGTCGCTTTGAAATTGGAGATGCGCGGCTCGGATTCGGGGGCGCGGCGGCTCCAGATCTCCCGCTCGCCGGTTCGGATCCGGAGCGCGGCGCCCGGTTCGATATTCGAGAGGAAGGCTTGAAAGGTGTAGGGGTAGGGATTTTCTGGGGAGCCGCCCCCTTTGCCGCATCCGCATCCGCCCTGTCCGTAGGAGCGAAGGTTATAGAGCGGGGCGCTGGCGACCACGCGCCCTTCTTTGCCGACCAGCTCGGCGGTCAGACGCGTCGCCGTTCCCTGGCTCACATCGCGCACGGCCTCCAACCGCATGATGTTTTTAATTTCGATTTCGTTTTCGGAGTGGACGACTCCGATGATCGAAATGACCGGTTCTGGACCCATGACTCGTTGTCTCCAAACAGGATCGGGCGGCGGATCGGGAAGCCACTTCTCGGGAATCAGAATGGGATCGTAGAGGATGTAGTCCCGCCACCAGGGATGATCAACACAGGCCCGTACAGGGTCGAGGTTGCTATTATTAGTCAGTCTCCCATAATTGTACAGCGAAATCCACCTCGGCCCGCAGTAGGCCATCATGTCTTTGAACGCGGCGGGCGAGAGGATGTTGCCGTTGCTGATGTCCAATCCATACTCCCCGATGGAGGCTTGAGGCGTATTGGCCGGATCATACGGCTCGTACGCGGGATAGTTGGGATCTCCCGGTGTGCCGCACGGCGCGTGGGGAAGACCGCAGGCGTGGCCCAATTCGTGCGCCATTGTCACGCCGTCGCCGTTTGATCCGGTGCTGACCCCTCCGGAGTTGCATCCGATGATCGGCCCCATCGGGACGCCGACGGCCATGAGACCATAATACAAGACGTCCGTTCGATTGCCGTCGGCGACCCGTTGCGCCTGCACCGCCGCATTGAGGGCCACCCAGTTCGGCGTGCAGCAGCCGGGACAGCTCGGCGCATCGGTCAGCGGGAGGTTCCAGGTGACCGTCCCCGCGCTCCGATAGGTGGCGGCGCCGCGGACGGGGAAGGTGAGCAGCGTCCATCCGGAGGTGGTCTGCATGTTGGCGAGGGTCGGCGCGGCGAGGGTCAGGTTCGGCGCGCCCGGCGCGGTGCCGGTCGGCCCATTATAACCGACCATAATACCGGCCAGCCGCAACGTCTGCTGCAGCGTCACATCGAGATGGAGGGTTGTCTCGCTCTCATGCCCGCCGGGGGCGGTGACGCGCACCCGCAGCCGAAGAGATCCGCACATGTCGTCGGCCGGCAGGATGAAGTTGAGGGTCGCGTTCAGCGTTCCCCGTTCGGCGGCATAGGCCGGATTGCGTTGAGCGGTCACGGCGCCGGGCGGCTGCGGCGAAAGGGCGGCGAAGGGGACATAGAGAAAGCCGGCCGCGCGGCGGCTGACCTCAACCGTTCCGGTGACATCGGCAATCTGATTCAGGAACCCGCTGCGAAGATAAACACGGACCCACGCCGCTTTGCCTGCGATCAGCGTCACCGCATTGTCGGGGGCCCGGTCGGCGGGGTCGGTTAAGTGCGCGGCAGAGCGGTAATACTGAACGGCCTGCGTGACCTCCACCCCTTGAATGTAGAGCCCCAGAAGCCTGAAGCGGTCAATGAGGTCAGACTGAAGGATGAGGTCACGGAGTGACAAGTCGAGATCCCGAAGTTCAATTCGGTCCTGATTCATGCGGGTTCCTCCTTTTGAGAGCATCGTCGCATCGAGGCGGCGACGTGAGTTTGATCGGCCATTGCGGTGTGGATCGGTGATGACTTGAGTGGATAACCGGGTTGAACGAATCGGTCTTGATTTTTGCGCATCCCGGCTGCGGGTGTTTTCAACGACGACTTCTTTTACGATTCTTCTTCTGTATAGTCCATTTCTTTATGAGAAGTCAACGCTCGTCGCGGGAGCAAAGAGCGTCGTCCTCGAGACGGCTTCGCGGATTCATCGCCGAACGGAGTTCGGCGATGAGGGAGATGAGGATAGAGATGTTTGAACGGGAAGGGATTTGAAGGGAGGGTATCGGCGCCGCCTGCATGCGTTCGAAGGCGGGTGTTCCGCCTCCAAAAGACCCTCGGCTCAAAACAGGTCGGTTCGATTTCGGAGCGACGCGAAGGAGCTGCGAACGGGCGAGGTAAAGTCGGCGGCGGTCGTCTACTTTACCTCCACAAAGGAGCGGGCCCAGATCTCCGTCAGCCACTTCTGCCGGAGGGCCGTCCGCTTCTCGTTGAGGATTTTCTCCTCGATCTCTTTTTTGACCTTTTCGAAGGGCTGTTTCTGGATATTCTGGGAGACATGGGCTTTGAAGAGGTGGAAGCCGAGATTGGTTTGGACAACGGAGCTGACCTCGCCGTCCTTGAGGCCGAAGACGGCCCGTTCGATCTCCGGGGCCAGATCGCCTTTTTTAAACGCGCCTAAATCGCCGCCGGATCGCCGCTCGGCGCCGTCGCTGTATTTTCCGATGAGTTGATCGAAGTCTTCGCCTTTCCGGGCTTCGGCCAGGATCTCCTCCGCTCTCTGCCGCTTCCGTTCGATTGTCTCGGTCGAGGCGCCCGCCGGAAGACGAACCAGAATCTGTTTGAGGCGGATCTGATCGGGGAGCTGGAATTGCGTCGGGTTCGCATCATAGTAGGCGAGGGTCTCGGTGTCGGTGATGAGGATGTTCGAGTCGACCTCGCGATTCATCAGCTTGAGAACGGACAGTTGGTTTCGAAGGTCTTCGACATATTTATCCCACGGCACGTTTTCCTGGGTCACCGCCAGCTTGAGCGCCTCCTGGTTGGGGAAGTGATTGCGCTCTTCAATGTCTTTTAGGGCCAGCTCCATTTCGGCGTCGCTCACGCGAATCCCGCTCTTCTTCGCTTCTTGCTGGAGGAGTCTCTGTTCGATCATCTGGTTGAGCAGGTCGCGCTGCAGACTTTTATTCGGCTCGGTCGGCTCGCCGATTGGATTCAGCGACGCGGCCGCCGGCTCGGCCAATTTCGACTTTTTGACCGTTTGCGCCGCCTCGTCGAGTTCGCTCTGCGTGATGACCTCCCGGTTCACCACCGCCACCACACGGTCGATGACCACCCCTCCCCAGGCGAGGTTCGCCGAGGCAAGCACGAGGGCTGCGACGGACAGGTTATGAAACTTTGTGAAGGAGCTCTTCATTGATTTTGACCTCCGTTTTGCGGCGGATATTCTCAAACCAGCGGGAGAAGAGGGCCTCTCGTTTCTCCTCCAGCAGGGTATGATGGATTCGTTCTTTGACTTCGTCGAAGGAGAGGGTCCGAGCGGGTTGGCGGTCTTCGAGCTTGACGAGATGATACCCGAAGTCGGTCTTGATCACTTCGCTCGTCGATCCGATCTCCGCCTTGAAGAGCGGCTCGAATTCCGCCGGCAACTCCGCCGCGGTGCGATACCCTAAATCGCCCTCTTTTCCGAACTCGAGCGCCTGCGCGTGCGTTTTGGCCGCTTCGGTAAAATCGCCCCCCTCCGCGAGGGCCTGGCGAACCGCTTCGGCCTCCGGTTCGGTTTTGACGAGGATCTGGCGGAGCTTGATCTGCTCCGGCATGCTCCATTCCTCAAGGTGGCTGTTGTAGTATCCTAAGAGCTCCTCGTCGGGGAGGGTGATCTGATCGCCGACCAGCTGGTTCAACAGCTTCTCGATCAGCAGCGTTTCCCGCGCCGAGGTCTCCCAGGCTTCTTTGCTCAAATTCCGCTCGGAGAGATAACGGAGAAAGGCCTCTTCCTCCACCCCATCCCGGATCTCCGAGAGACGTTCATTCATCTCCCCCTCGGTCAGTTGGATTTGGAGCCGCCGTGCCTCCTGGAGAAGCATTTTCCGCTCGATGAGCTGCTC
>JAHFEM010000099.1 GCA_023248505.1 Nitrospirota bacterium | reverse complement strand
CCCGCCAGCCCGGCCGGAAGGAACCGCGCTATGCCCACCTTCTCTCCGGACCTCAGGAAAACAGAGAAGAGGGAAAAGCCGTTTCCGAATCCGCCCCCCGGAACGCCCCGATGGAGAGCGAAGCGGTCGCAAAACTCGAAGCAGAAGTAAAAACCCTCCGGCAGGAGTTGGAAGCGTTAAAGCAAGCCCTCCTCGATTTCAAATCGCAATTTTAGGAAACAGATTCTCCTTCGGCCGAAGACCTCCCTCATCGCAAGAAGCGGGTTGTGTTGGGAATCTCGACGCTGGTATGATCCTGTCATCGACCCTTGTATGGAGAACGTGATGCCCCCCGACGACCCTGCACCCGCGGAGCGAAAGAAGGCGATTCTCGGCTGGGAAGCGGCCCGCTCTCGGCCGAGAGAAACGACATGACGCGCGCCCGGAAAATCTCCCTGATGGCCGCGGTTCCGCTCGCCACGATCGGATTCGATCAGATCACCAAGATCCTCGCCCGGCATCAGCTCGAATCCCGCCCGCCGATGCCCCTCTTCGGCGGGATCGTCCGGCTGCAATATGTGGAGAATCCCGGCGCGTTCTTAAGTCTGGGGGCAGGGCTCTCCGAGACAACCCGCTTCTGGCTCTTCACCGTCATCGTCTGCGGTTTTCTCGTCGGACTGTTTTTCTATGTCCTCTTCACCCGCCGATTGACCGTCGCCGAGGTGTTCTCCTTCTCCCTTATTTTGGGAGGAGGGCTCAGCAATCTGATCGATCGTCTCCTCCGTGATCATCGGGTGATCGACTTCATGGTCGTGGGAATCGGACGGCTCCGAACCGGGGTTTTCAACGTCGCCGATGTTGCAATTACAGCCGGGATTGGTTTACTCTTCTGGGCGAGCATCCGCTCGCCGCATCGTCCGGAACTTCAAACGAGGCCCCCTCATCCATGATCGCAAAGAGATTGTTCTCGCCCCTGCTCTTCATCTTGGCGTTCGTCGCTTCGCTTCAGGGATGCGCCGGGATCGATGAATCCTACCGGCCCGCCCCTCCCTTGATGCAGCGTCAAGGGACGCTCCTCGTCTCGGATCTCCTCTTTTTCGGCTTGAGCAGCTCCCGCGGACCGGTCACGGAAGCGGAATGGAACGACTTCCTCCGCGATTTCGTGACGCCGCGCTTTCCGGACGGTATTACCTATTGGAATGCGAACGGTCAATGGCGCGGGCAGAAAAACCAGCTCGTTCAGGAACATTCGATCGTGCTGCAGATCGTTCACCCCGATCACTTCCAAGCCGAATCGGCCATCCAGGAAATCATCGCCCGATACAAAAGCCAATTTAATCAGGAATCTGTCCTTCGACTGAGAGATGTCGTCCAGGTCTGGTACTGAAGGCGCGGGGAAAGCCGCGCTCCCTCTCCGTCTGAATTCGACCTCTCCCCGCGATCCGCAACGCACTCTCCTTCCTTTCCACCGCGCGCGAAAGGGACGCCTTCCTTCCTCCGGCGGGAAATGCCGGCCGATCCGTCTCGCCGCCGAAGCGTCCTTCAGATCCTCTTCCCGCTTTAAAGCGATCGGTCATGCTCACCCAATAATCCAACCTGTTGATATAATATGATTGTCGTCTTGCCCGGCGCTCAAGAAACAGGCGCTGCGATCCGATATGAAGAGTAGATGATCATGAGAAGAAGCAATCGCAAAATAAAGAAAGCGGGAAAAACGCGCGCGAAGAGCGTCTATTCCCGCTTTGCTCGGATTAACGGGAAACATCCTTTTAAGACGGCGGTCCCGAACGGCTTCGTCGATTATGCGGTGAGAGCGCGCCGCGGGGGAAAGCTCTTTTATTTTAATTTTGACCTTGCCGAGGAGATCGGCCTGATTCCGAGAGGGGGGCGCCAGGTGATGACAAAGGCGTTGAGCCGGGCCGTCCTCGATACGTTCAGCCTGCAGATCATCAACGAATACGATATCACGCACGGCGTGAAAATCCCGAAAGAGGACGTTCGCGCCCATCGCTACATGGCGACCCGTTATTTACAGATGCAGCATCCCGACAAGAAGGGCCTGACCTCCGGCGACGGACGGAGTATCTGGAACGGCAGCTTTAAGGGTCCTCATGGCCGTTGGGATATTTCCAGCTGCGGCTCCGGCGTGACCCGCCTGAGCCCGGCGACGGCGATCGAAAAAAGATATTTCAAGACCGGGGACAAGAACGCGTCGTACGGAAGCGGCCGTTTGGATTTGTCGGACGGGGTCTGCGCGGCGTTGATGAGCGATATTTTTCATCGCAATCAAATCCGGACGGAGAGAACGCTGGCGGTGATCGCCTACGACGACGGAACGTGCATCACCGTGCGCGCCGGAAAAAATCTTTTGCGCCCCGCCCACTTCTTTATGCACCTGAAACGAGGAGATTACCCGGGGTTGAAGCGGGCGGTCGATTACCACATCGCCCGACAGGTCGAAAACAAAGAGTGGCCTTCGATTCGAGCCTCCGGAACGAAGTACCGGGACATGCTGGAGCGCATTACCCTCGAATTCGCAAAAGCCGCCGCGCAATTTGAGAGCGAGTATATCTTTTGCTGGATGGAATGGGACGGCGACAATATTCTGGCCGATGCGGGGATTATCGACTATGGCTCGGTCCGGCAGTTCGGATTGTTTCATCACGAATATCGATATGACGATGTGGATCGTCTTTCCACCTCCATTACCGAGCAGAAAAACAAAGCAAAATATCTTGTGCAAACCTTTGCGCAGCTGACGGACTTTTTGATCGGCGGGAAAAAGAAGAGCCTGAAAGCATTCAAAAACCACCGGTCGATCAGGAGATTCGAGCGGATCTTCGAGCAGGCAAAAGATGAGGCCCTTCTCTACCGGATCGGTTTCGACAAAAACGCTCAGGCGCTCTTGCTGAGAAGCGCGCAGGATCGGGAGACGGTCCGGGAGTTCAGAGCGGTTTTAAGGTATTTTGAAAGGGCGAAGGCGAAGAAAGGGCGTCATGCCGTGGCGGACGGGATCAATTGGGACGCCATCTTCTGTGTGCGCGATATCCTGCGCGAATTGCCTCCGCTCTATTTGTCGGGAACCAACCCGATCCCGCCGGAGCAGTTTATCGGAATATTGCAGTCGGAGTACGCCTCATCGGCCGATGTTCGTATCAGCCGAAGCCGACGGGAGAAGATGGCCCGGTTTCAGCGCGCCTATGGGCGGCTGGTCCAACGAGCGGCCGATATGACGGGCCGGACGACCGACGCGGTCCTGCGGGAGATACGGGAAAGGTCCGCCTTGATCAATCGCTACAGCAGGGTGACCGGGGACGCGATTATTCGGGTCGCCGGGCGCATGGTCCAAGAATGGAAAGTCCTCTCGACGGACGCGTTGCATCATATGTTCCGTGATTTTGTGGAAGAGCAGATCTTGCGGCCGGAGTCGCCCTCCGCAACGGCCGCTTCAGGCCGGCACGCAAAGCGCAGAAAGACGCGGGGGGCGTTGTATGCCATGCTCAACACGGTGAGAAAATACCGGGAAGGCCTCTAGCGGGACCGGACCGCACGTTATCTGAGGTCTCTCCTGACCCAGGATTCATCACAATCGAGCTCCCCCTCGGAAACGATGCGATCGAAGACTTGCCATCCCCCCTCGAAACGGCTAGAATCATCCGATCCGGCGCCGTTTCATTTATCTTAAAAAGAATCGTTCGATGAGTCGATCCATTCGACCTAACCGAAATCCCCCCTCCCTGACCTTTCGGCCCCTGGCCCCGCAGAATTGGAATGATCTCGAAGCGCTCTTCGGTCCGCGCGGCGCGTGCGGCGGCTGCTGGTGCATGTTTTGGAGATTGCCGCGCGCTCAATTCGAACGGCAAAAGGGCGATGCGAACAAGGCCGCCCTGAAGGCGCTTGCGGGCGCGAGGACGCCTCTCGGAATTTTGGCCTATGCAGGGGAGCAACCGGTCGCCTGGTGCGCCGTGGCCCCGCGGGAGACCGCTCCGGCGTTGGAGCGGTCCCGTATTTTAAAACCGATCGATGACACCCCGGTCTGGTCGATCACCTGCTTGTTCGTTTCCAAAGCGTCCCGGCGGCAAGGGATCACCCCGCAGCTGTTGAAAGCCGCGGTGGCCTATGCGATGGCGCAGGGGGCCGGGGCGGTCGAAGGTTATCCGGTCGAGCCAAAGAAAAGTTCAATGCCCGACCCCTTCGCCTGGACCGGAATCGCCTCCGCCTTCCGAAAGGCCGGATTCGAAGAAAAGCTCCGGCGCTCCGAGACGCGCCCGATCATGCGCTACGACCTATCCAAGGAGCAGAGATGATTTCCGCTGAACGGGCGGAACGATTTGCAAAAGGCTGGATCGCCGCCTGGAACGCGCACGACCTGGAGAAGATTCTCTCCCATTACGCCGAAGAGATCGAATTCTCGTCCCCCTTTGTGATCCGGCTCTTCAATGAGCCCTCGGGCACGATTCGAGGAAAGGATCGCCTGGAAGCGTATTTTGCGAAGGGGCTCTCCGCCTATCCCGATCTGAAGTTCGAGCTCTTCCAGGTCCTCGCCTCGATTCAGAGCGTGGTTCTCTATTACCGGAGCGTTAAAAACCTCTTTGCGGCGGAGGTGATGCTCTTCAATCCGGAAGGGAAGGTCCTCAAGGTCGTCGCCCACTACGCCGAGCAGAAGCCGATGTGAGACCTCGCCGCTGCTCTCTCTTCGACGCTTCCGAATGGAGTCCCCCATGTTCATCGGCCATTACGCCGTCGGCTTCGCCGCCAAGAAAGTCGCCCCCCGCGCCTCCTTGGTTCTGCTCATCGCGGCTCCCCTCCTGCTGGATCTTCTCTGGCCGATTTTTCTTCTCACCGGATGGGAAGAAGTGCGGATCGACCCCGGCAACACGGTCGTCACCCCGCTCGACTTCGTTTCGTATCCTACTCCCACAGTCTTCTGACGGCGATCGTTTGGGCGACGCCGGCATCGGCGGTTTATCAGAAACTCACCCGCTATCGGCCGGGATCGATCGTCCTCTGGAACTCGCGCCCCGGCGCCGTCGCGATAGAAGGAACCCTCTTCATTGCAGGGGTCTGGATCTACCTCACCCAAACCCGTCCGATCGACAAAATCGGCCGATACGGCTTGGGGTTGTTTATTGCGTTCCTCCTCATCATCTATGCGGGGATCTGTCGACCGACATCCCGCCGCCGGATACGAAAACACTGGCGCTCCTTGCTCTTTCCATCTGGATCGTGATCCCCTGGACCGCCTGGTTCGATCGACACAGGACCTCTCGGTAGATCACATCCGGCGTTGAAATGCAATCCCCTCCTCCGACACGCCGCTCCGCTCCATTGAAAACAGAAGCGCCGATTCGCTACCATTTCTATAGACGCCCCGATCTAGAAGGGGCGACCCCGACGAGAATGGAGTCTTCGAAAATGGATCTGGACAATCGATTTCATCCGGTACCGAAAGAGATA
Organism: Nitrospirota bacterium; assembly: GCA_023248505.1. GTDB lineage: Bacteria > Nitrospirota > Nitrospiria > SBBL01 > Manganitrophaceae > Manganitrophus. Next base: position 1,449 of record JAHFEM010000099.1, on the reverse strand, counting down.
AGGCAATATTTGGCCGAACAGTTTGCGGCGGTGCATTCCGATCTCCTCAGCGAGGCTTTCCCCGACCTCGACCTGGAGCGGAAGAACATCCGCATTCAGATCCTCATCGAGGGGATCATCCATTCGTTGAGCCGGCTCTCCGCTGAAGAAACGGCCGCCCCGCGTGAAGAAAGGCTGAAGCAGGCAAACCAGCAGATCAAAGAGGTCTATCCGACGGACCGGCATCTTCTGATCGACATGCTCACCGAATTTATTTCGCCGACCCTCCTCGGACGTCCCGCCGGACGCCATGAAAGAGGCGCGGCCTGATCCAACCCGCATTCGCGCTCTTCCGATTTCCCCCCTTGTCGGAGCGGTCTCTTTCTGCCATAATTCTCCCGCCGCGATGGATCTCAGAGACGACGACAAAAAAATAATGTCGATTGACGTAAAAACGAACCGATTCTTCATTGAACAGACCGAACGGCTTCTTCGAAGCTTCAAGCACTGGACCGGGCGGGACCTCATCGCTCCCGCCGACGCTTCAAACCGGAGCGCCGAGGAGCTATTCCATGCCCCCTGCGCGGTCGTCTCCCACGGGACCGAACCGGACCCCATTCTGAACTACGGCAACCAGATCGCGCTCGCCCTTTGGGAGATGCCCTGGGAAACGTTCACCCAAACGCCCTCCCGTCTGACGGCAGAACCGGTCAGCCGGGAAGAGCGCGCCCGGCTCCTGGAGGAGGTGACCCGAGAGGGATTCATCGACCGTTACAAAGGCATCCGGATCTCCCGATCCGGCCGCCGATTCCTCATCGAACAGGCGCTGGTCTGGAATCTCTTAGATGGAGAGGGAAAATATTGCGGACAAGCAGCGACGTTCAGCCGGTGGCGCTACTTGTAAGGAACAATTTAAAATTGTTCGATTTGAAATGAGATCAACAAGCACAAAAAATCTGCGGGTATGAGGCCTGCGGCCGCGACAACCCCGCGTTACTTCTGCTGGTGGCCGCTCCTGGTTCTAGGCTATCCAGACGTATTATCGACCTTACAAGGTCACGATTGTCTGAAGCACAATCCACGCTGCACTTGCGTGCGTTGTGCAAGTTGTGACCGTGGGGTCCAGGGGTTCCACCCCGGCGCCCGGGGAAGCCTTGGGTGTGGGGCAAAGCGTACCTGGTGTGAAGATCGGAAACCCACAGGCTTCTTCTGGCGCTGGCCCCACATACAAATAGACTGGGGCAAAGCGTACCTGGTGTGAAGATCGGAAACCCACAGGCTTCTTCTGGTGCCGGCCCACATCTAAATGGCTGCCGGGCACGCGGCCCCTACGGAGCCGTGGCCCACGGCCGCCCCGTAGTGGGGTTTGGGGCAACGCCCCATTCCAATCGAATTTTTGAGGAACCTTTTCCGATTTGCATTGTCTAATGAATAAAATGAACGGAACCGACTGGGAGTGGGTGCAACGGG
>JAHFEM010000098.1 GCA_023248505.1 Nitrospirota bacterium | reverse complement strand
TGAACGCCTCCCCCTTTCCACCTCCCTCGAACACCTGCTTCTCCTTGAACACGCACACGCGTCGCATTCCCCGCCCCCTTGGGGCGAGGGTTAGACGCGCGAATGTGCAGATTGCAATGGATGGCGAAGCCTCCGCCCACATCGTTCGCAAAGCGAACCATACAAATAGATTTTTGTCCTTTCGGGTCGAAGATGGCTTCGCGATGTGAGTGGAGGTACTTCGTACCCGATTTGTATCTGCACATTCCCCGCTGCTTGCGGCGGGGAGCTTCAATGAAGTCGGCCCTTTTCCAAGCCCTCTCCTCCTTCTCGACCCCATCAGTAAGTATTTTTTTTCAGGTAAACTAGGGCCGTTTCCCAATGGCAATCCAAACCAGATCTGGTAGGCTTCCAGGTCAATTAGGCCGAACCCGCTCCATGTGATGAGGCTCGTTTGAAAAAAATCAAAGTACTCATCGTAGAAGAGTACGAAGGAATCATCCAAATCTTCCGGCGCCTCTTACGGACCGCGCCTGAAATCGAAATTGTTTGGGAGGCGCGAAGCGAGCTGGAAGCGATGGTGGCGCTGGAGCTGTTTCAACCCGACATCATCCTCATCAACTCCCCCTCTTCGTGGCGACAGGCGACAAAGAGATGGAAGGAATTTAAGATGCAGGCGCCGGAGAGCCGATTGCTGGCGCTGACGATCCCTGAGAATCCAAATCAAGCCAGGCAGGCAAAGGCGCTCGGCGTCACTTTCCTGCAAAAAGAGGAGATGGTCCGGACCCTGGTGCCGACCATTCGATTCCTCGTTGAACACGCACAGCAAGCACAAACCTCCTCCTTCTAGGACGGGTTCGCGAGCGAATCATCGTAAAACGTTTTCCTCGCAAGGGTTCTTTAATCTTCTTTAACGGAGAAATGCGCCTCATAATGATTCAAGCGATGTTTCAATCAATCTCTCAATCGAACAAACGGTTTTTCCCCCCCAAATATCTCATTAAAAAAAAGCGACTCACCCCCGTGAGAGGCGTCTCTTCTCACTGAGAAGGGACGCCTCTTCAAAAACGGACCTCTCTGTCTAACTGGGAGAGAGGCTGCCACCTCGATCAAGCCAAGATCGCCCGTTTCAAGTACCGGGGTGTCTTAAGGCTTGAAATCGATTGTCATCGACGCAGCAAGGAGGAGACATGGAAAAAAAGAAGCGCTTTTCGCCCGCAATGACCGCCGGAATTGTCATTCAGCTTTTTGTCGCCCTATTCGCAATGGCCGTCCCTACCAATGCCATGACGGTCTGGACCGATCATGCAACGGTGAAGATCCGTCCGAATACCCCCCCCAAAACCGATCAGGCCTCTGCGGCCCTAAAGGGGGCGAGAAATGAGTTTGAGTCGTTTCAACTGGCGGTGACGGCGGACAGCGGCGCCCTCTCGGGTGTGGATGTGAATGTAAGCGATCTGGCCGACGGTCACGGCAACACGATCCCGGCCGGCAACATCATGATCTACAAAGAGGCCTACATCAACGTGACCATCCCCTCGACCCTCCAGGGGGCGACGGGGGAGTGGCCCGACGCGCTGATCCCCAAGAAGGATGAGTATGTCGGCGAGGTGCGCAATGCCTTTCCCTTGGCGGTCGCGGCCGGAAGGAACCAACCGGTCTGGATCGAGGTCTACATCCCCCCCACGGCCGCCGCCGGCGTTTACACCGGCTCGGCCACGGTGACCGCGACCGGACAGACCCCGCGGGTCGTCCCGATCCAACTGACCGTTTGGGATTTCGCTCTTCCGTCTGTTTCCTCGCTGAAGTCGGCCTACTCGATCGACCACCGGCTTCTCACCATCGGTCACGGCCTCTCGGCCACCACCTCTCTGGAGTTAAGTCGGCTTTACGCGAAGGCCAATCTCCTCCACCGGATTTCCGACAATTACCTCCTGGCGCCGGAGACCCTCGGAGGACTGAAGGGCGGCGTGATGAACTGGGAGCCGTTCGATACCGCGTTCGGCCCTTTTCTCGACGGAACGGTTTCTCTCCCAGGGGGCAAACTTCCCGGGAACAAACAGACGACCGTTCAGCTGCGCGATTACGACCATAAGGAAGATGTCGCCTATTTGCGGGATTACGCGCAGCACTTCAAAACGAAGGGGTGGTTCGACCGGCTCTTCCAATATACCTACGATGAGCCGAAGTCGTCGACCGATTGGGCAACCATCAAGCGGCGGGCCGATGCACTGCATCAGGCCGATCCCGAGCTGCGGTCGATGGTCACCACCAGCCTCCAGAATGCGACCAAAGGCGGGGCCGCCGATGCGATCGATCTGTTTGTCCCGACGATCCGGTTTATGGACAATAAGCCGAATGGGCGCGATCCGGGGGGGGAAGTCCCGGGCGGCGCCGACACCGTCGGAAATCAGCGGAGCAAGTACGGGCCGGAGGTCTGGTGGTATCAGGCCTGCGGGAGCCACGGCTGCGGGATCGTCGGCGGCGGGGCGAATGATTCCCAAGGCTACCATATGGACTGGCCCAGCTACATGATCGATCTGCCGGCCATGTTCAGCCGGATCATGCAGTGGCAGAGCTTCAAATACAACATTCAGGGAGAGCTTTACTACGACATGGTTTATGCCTTCGGAGAGGTCGATCCCTGGCGAACGCAGTACTACTTCGGCGGAAATGGCGACGGCACCCTCTATTATCCGGGCAAGCCGAACAAGATCGGAGGAACGAAACATATTCCGATCGAGTCGATCCGCTTAAAGCTCCTTCGGGAGGGAATGGAAGATTACGAATATCTCACACTCCTCAAGGGGCTCGGCGAGGGAGCCTTTGCCGACGAGCAGGTCGCACGCATGGTGACGAACACTTACACCTGGAATCGGGAGCCGCTCGATCTTTACGATGCCCGGGAGAAAATGGCCGAGCGGATCACCGGCGCGGGGGGAGGGGGCTCAACCGGCTTGGGATCGCTTCCGGGAGGCGATCCCGGGCCGGGGAACACACGACCGTATGCGGCGCTTTCGATAAAAACCGACGCGCAGGACCCCTGGCTCTTTAACTTCGACGGAGGCGCCAGTCGCGATGCGGAGGGGGCGATTGCTTCCTACGACTGGACCTTTGGCGATGGGAGCACCGCCTCGGGTCCTCAGACCACCCATCGCTACGACACGGCAGGGAGTTACAACATCACCCTCACCGTCAGCGATGCGGCGGGAATCTCCGAGACGATCTCGGTCGCGATTTCCGTCAGCGGAGAGCTCGGAGCGCCGGTGGCGCAATGGTACGCGGAATCGGTCCCGAGCGGTTCTTCCCTGCATTACGCCTTCGACGGAAGCGGAAGCATCGGAGGGGATGGGTCATTGACGACCTATGAGTGGGATCTCGGAGACCAGACCCTGAAGACCGGCGCGAAGGTGGAACACCAGTACGGCAAACCGGGGGTCTACCAGGTCAAACTGACCGTTCGAAACGACAAAAAGAAGAGCGCCACAGCGGTCTACTCGCTGAAGGTGGGAAGTGATTCTTCTCCCGGCGGAGGCGGCGGCGGGGGATGCAGTCTTGGCCGGAATGCCGGACCGACCGATTTCCGACAGGCGATTCCGCTTCTCTTCGTCCTCTTCTCCCCTCTCTGGAGACCGCTCTGGAAGAGCGTCAAGAGGAGAATCGGATAAGGATCCGGGAGGGGGAATCTGCTTCCCCCCTCCTGGACATCCGGTCGGCTTGATTGCGGCCTGAACAGACCGCGTCGATCATTTCTATAATAAAAATTTGCCCAGGTTTAAAATGCATTTGAACACGCACGCGCGTCGCATTCCCCGCCCCCTTGGGGCGAGGGTTAGACGCGCGAATGTGCAGATTGCAATGGATGGCGAAGCCTCCGCCCGCATCGTTCGCAAAGCGAACCATACAAATAGATGTTTCTCCTTTCGGGTCGAAGATGGCTTCGCGATGTGAGTGGAGGTACTTCGTACCCGATTTGTATCTGCACATTCCCCGCTGCTTGCGGCGGGGAGCTTCAATTTAAGAAATAGAAAAATCGGTCTGGCCGATCCGCGCCTGATACTCATCCTTGTGACGCTCGTTCTCTCCGTCGGATGCGGGGGAAGCGGGGGAGGAGGAGACGGGACGGCCTCGACGGCGCTCCCCTCCGCGCCCATTGATTTACCCGCCGAGATCCCTCCCGCATTCCCTAAATCGCTCTCCATCGACCCGGAGGGGGTCCGCCTGCCGGTCGGCGGAGAGGAGCATTTTTCCGCGATGACGGAGGCTTCCCCCGACTCGGAGGTTGCCTGGAGCATCCAGGAGGGGACCGCCGGGGGATCCATCACGAGCGACGGGACCTACACCGCTCCCGCCCAACCCGGCACCTACCATGTGATCGCCACCTCCAGGGAAGATGCCGAACGACAGGCGGCGACGGAGGTGACGGTCCTCTCTCAGGGATCTATCCGGATTCAGCCCGCATCCCGCTTTCTCGGTCCCGGCGGGGAAGGGCATTTCTCCGCCGAGGTCGCGGAAGCGCCCGATAAGACCGTCACATGGGGTCTGGTCGAAGAAGGCGGGGGAGCGATCTCGGAGGAGGGGGATTACACCGCCCCCTCGGCGGCGGGAGCGTACCATGTGGTGGCAACCGGCCGATCCGATCTCTCCTTGAAGGGAGAGGCGACGGTCACTGTTTCACCGCTTCTGCCGAAGGGAATCTCGTGCAACGTCGCCCCGCGGCTCCCTTATCTCGCCTGGGTCTCCTCCCGCTCCGCGGTGATTGCCTGGCGCTGCAACCCGAACGGGTCGGTTCATTGGGGGGAGGGGGAGGGACGCAGCCAAACCCTCGCCAACGAGACCGGGAAAGACCAGCACTTTGCGCTGCTGACCGATCTGACGCCGGGAACAGCCTACTCTTATGAGGTGGAGATCGACGGCGAGCGCCTCGGCTCCGTCTCCACATTTACAACGGCGCCGGCCCAGGGAAGCGAGGCCTCCTTCATCGCCTTTGCCGACAGCGGCTCGGGATCGATTCATCAGACACGCCTGGCCGAGGGAATGAAGCGCCTTTCCTTCGATTTCGCGCTGATTGCGGGGGATATCATCTACGAAAGAGGGGCCGATGCCGAATACGATCCACACTACTTCCGGCCGTATGGCGAGCTCATCCGGCGCCTCCCCTTCTTTCCGGCCCCCGGCAACCACGATATTGTGACCGAGGCGGGGGGGCCCTTCCGGAGAAACTTCTACCTTCCCCAGGGGAATTTCTACTATGATTTTTTTTGGGGAGAGATTCACCTGATCGGTCTTGACAGCAACAAAGTGACCGACCCGAAGCAGCGGGCGTGGCTGGAGGCGGCGCTGAAGGCCCCGGCGCGATGGAAGATCGTCTACTTCCATCATCCCGCCTTCAGCAGCGCGGAATATGGAGACACCCCCGAGGTTCAATCGCAATGGGTCCCCCTCTTCGAACAATACGGCGTCGATCTGGTCATCAACGGGCATGCCCACGGCTATGAGCGGACGGTGCCGATCAATGGGGTCACGTACATCGTCACCGGCGGCGGCGGGGCTTCTCTCTATCTGGTGGGGCGGAACGAGCGGACAGCCTTTTCGAGTTCGACCTATGAATTCGTCTCGGTGAATCTGACCGCCCGCGCGCTGATGTTGAAAGCCCTCGATGAGGCCGGGAACATCGTCGATACTTTCCAGATCGACAAGCCGAATTAATGGATCCGATCCGGCTTTACCCCGCCGAGCGACACCTCAGACGGGAGGGGAAGACCCCCTCCCCTGCCTGAGCAATACCAGGACATAGGCACCGGTGAGTTGAAGTCCTCCGAGGGCGGCCAGGTAAATCCCCGGACCGATCGGATAGCGATTTTGATAAAAGGTGTAAAGATCGAGCGCGGAGATGATGAGAATTAAAAAACCGATCAGCCCGTAGACCCAATAGCGCCCCCGTTTCTGAAGAAGCTGGTAAGAGGCGGCCAGGAAACCGATCAGGGCCAGACCCAAAATCAGCTTTCCGTCCACCATATCGATCCCGCGAAGACCGACGACGAACAGACCGGGGTGAAGCCAAGGGAGAACGCAGCCGAGCGCCACCAGGAATGTATTGAATAAAATATAGTAGAGCATCTCCTCCCTTCCCGAAAAAACAAATCATTATAATCAAATTGCAACAAAATGCAAAATAAATGCAAACCTCAATCGCCTTCCGATAGACCAACCCCCTTCCGCCTGTAAAGGGAATGTAAAAACTTTGTAAATCGGTCGGGTACACTCCTTGCAAATTAATCCTTCTGTTTAGAAACGGGGTTCCTTCCAACGAACGTCGTCTTGCGACGTGATGGATCCCTTTCCCTCCACTTTCAAAAACAGCTTCGAAGCGTCCGAAGCATAGGCGCTTCGACCCGAAAGGTCAGATGAAATGGAACCGCAAAGCTTCATCTGTCTTCGTCGAAGACAATGAACTCAGAACTAAATTATATTCGCGCGGCGGGTCCGACGCGCGATGCGTGTTCATCCATTTTATGAGGTAATCGTGATGTTTCAGAGCGCATTGAAGAAAGAGCTGCCGCAGCAGATCGCCCAACGGAACGGGAAATATTCCACCCTGGCATGCCCTCATTGTGACCGTTCTCTTCCACACGACGGCACTTTCACCTGCAAAGAGTGCCGCTATACATGGAAGGAGATCGACGGGATTCCCGCTTTCGCCGCAAGCGATTACTACTGGGGAGAGATCCCGGAAAAAGAGATGGTTCAACTAAATGAATTGGCGCGAAAAACCGGATGGAAAAAAGCGCTCGTCGAAAAGGTCGCCAAGGCCTATCCCGGCATCTATGATTATATGACCGATGAGGCCAGGGCCGACTTCCGCTTCATCCTTCCCCTTCTCCCTCATTCAAAGGTGCTCGATGT
>JAHFEM010000097.1 GCA_023248505.1 Nitrospirota bacterium | reverse complement strand
GACCTTCAAGACATCATCGCCATCTTGGGAATGGATGAATTATCTGAAGAAGATCGGGTCACCGTTCAACGCGCCCGGAAGATCCAGCGGTTCCTCTCCCAGCCGTTCTTCGTGGCGGAGGCCTTCACCGGGATCCCGGGAAAATATGTGAAGCTGGCCGATTCGATCAAAAGCTTCCAGATGATCGTCGACGGAAAGTACGATAGCCTTCCGGAACAGGCCTTCTACATGGTCGGAACCATCGAAGAGGCGCAGGAAAAGGCGGAAAAACTCAGGAAGTAACGAAGCCCCTCATTTTCATGGCCGATTGCAGATCGGGGCAGATCCATTCTCTTGATACGGAGTCGCTTCAACATACGACATGGCTGAGAAAACCTTTCATCTAACCGTCATTATCCCCGACCGGGTCTTCTTCGAAGGCTCGGTCCGGTCGATCGTCGCTCCCGGAGGCGCCGGAAGCCTCGGGGTCCTCGTCGATCATGCTCCGCTCATCACCACCCTCCAGCCTGGCCGGCTCTCCATCACGTCGGCCGAAGGAAAGAGTCAGTCCTTCCTCATTGGAGCCGGCTTCCTCGACATCCTCCGAAATGAGGTTGTTCTGCTGACCGACTCCGTCGAGATCGAACAACCTACAAAATTGTCTTAAAAAAACCTTGACAATTGAATGGTCTAAGTGATATATTCGGGCCGGTTTTTTTAAAGTTCGCATCAGTATATTCCCGTCTGAGCATATTTAAGCTGTTTATCGCCGTTTATTACATCTGTAATGAAAGGGGGTGACGGGGCTACCAAGGCATCACTCAATTTGTTCGTTACTACATCTCTAGATCTCTAGTTCTGTTGTGAATCTGTTTGTTCTACTCTGGTTAATTCGGATAAAGGAGGTTATGAATGAAGAAGTTATGGGTTATGGCCTTAGCAAGTGTCGGGTTCTTATCCACCGCGTCGCTCTATGCAGCAGATATTAAGTTTGAAGGAGATTTTCGAGTCCGCGGTATTTATGCGGACGACCTCGATGCAAATGAAGATGCCAATGACCAACAGGCGTTTGCCGATGGGCGCTTTAGATTGAGAACCACTGCGACCGCCGGAATAACCACCGGGGTCGTGGCTGTTGATTTCACGAGCTCCTTTACAGATCCGACGAATGCCGGGTGTACTGCAACCGGGTGTACGACCGGGAATTATCGATTCGGCTCGGCCAACTTGGGCGGAAGCTACAATATCGTGGGTGTCCGGGAGGCCTATCTCAAGCTCGACCTCAATATGGTTAAGCTGGCCTTTGGACGCAAGCCGTTTAAACTCGGACACAGCCTGATCCTCGATGATACGATGGATGCAATCGTCGGAAAATTCATGGTGGGCGGGTTCGAGGTGATGCTGGCGGACGGAAAACTGCTCGACACCAATTCGACTGTTGCCACGACAGGCGGAGCGACGGGAAGCGACACCGATCTTTTCATTGCGAAAACCGGCTTTAGTCATGGCGATATGCACAATATCGGGCTCTTCGTCACCTATCTAAAAGATCGCGGACCCAGCTTCCTGGGTGCGGGGGTGGCGGGCGCCGACAAGAGCGATCTCTGGACAGTGGGTGTCACTGCCGACGGTCACTTCGGCGCGATCAATCTGGGCGCGGAGGTGGACTTTCTGAACGGCAGCCAGGATGTGACAGGAGGTGATTCTGCCGATCTGACCGGGCTCAACGTTTTGGTCGGAGTGGGACTGAAGGTCGCCATGGTTGATGTCGGCGTCACCGGTCTTTACACCACAGGCCAGGACGATTCCACAGATGTAAACGTCAACGGGGTCTCCGGGAATTTCGTCTTCGGCAATATCCTGGTGAATGACAATATCTTCAGCGATCGGGAAGGACAGTGCGCCAGCGTGGGTGGGACCCGTATCGGTTCCGGTGGAGCTTCCTGCGTCGGCGGAGCCGGTATCACCGGGATCCGGGTGAGCGGGGCCCTTTCCGATTTCATGGGCAATAAAAATTGCACCCTCGAGGGAGCGGTGATCTGGGCTAGGACCACTGAAGATGTGGCGCCGGATGCCGACAGCGATCTCGGGATCGAGATCGACGCGAACATGAAACACAAACTGGACGACAATGTGACGCTTGGCGTCAACCTCGGCTATCTTCTCTCCGGAGACGCCTGGAAGGCCATCAACGGAACGGACAACGCCGACAACCAGGTCAAAGGGGTGATCTCGCTCAACTACATGTTCTAACGCTCCTAAAATTACCTGAATTGAAAAGCCCCCCGGTCCTCAGCCGGGGGGCTTTTTTATTGAACACGTACGCGCGTCGCATGGTTCGCGTTCGCTCACGATGTGAGCAGAGATGCTTCGCATGCCATTGGTAACGGCACATTCCCCGCCCCCTTGGGGCGAGGGTTAGACGCGCGAATGTGCAGATTGCAATGGATGGCGAAGCCTCCGCCCACATCGTTCGCAAAGCGAACCATACAAATAGATTTTTCTCCTTTCGGGTCGAAGATGGCTTCGCGATGTGAGTGGAGGTACTTCGTACCCGATTTGTATCTGCACATTCCCCCCTGTTTGCGGCGGGGAGCTTCAATGCCCAGAGGTCCGGGCGCTATTCCCCGCCGACGAAGTTTGATAGAATAAGGCCTGGACCGGCCGGCCTACTTCGCAGTAAAAATGTCTGCCGAGGGGATGAATCAGCTGCTTATTTAGATAGAAGAAAGATCAATGGACCTGAAGCAAAAAATAGAAACCCTCCCCCACACCCCCGGGGTCTACCTTATGAAGGGAAAAAGGGGAGAGGTGCTTTACGTCGGGAAGGCGAAAGAGCTGGCGGGCCGCGTGCGAAGTTATTTTCGTCTCAATGCGGATTTGACGCCGAAGATCCGATCGATGGTGTCGCAGGTGGCCGATCTGGAATATATCGTGACCCTCAGCAATCTCGAGGCGCTGATTCTGGAAAGCAACCTGATCAAGAAACACCGTCCGAAGTACAACGTGGTCCTGCGGGACGATAAGAATTACCCGCTCCTTCGCCTGGCTCTGTCGGAAGATTATCCTCGTCTTGAGATCGTCCGGCGCGTCAAAAGGGACGGCGCCCTCTACTTCGGCCCGTATGTCCCCACGGGCGGTCTCTATGAAATGCTCCGCCTTCTTCGAAAGATCTTCCCCCTGCCGAACTGCACCATCGACATCGACGGAAAGGCCGAGCGGGCCTGCATCGAGTTCGAGATTAAGCGATGCCTCGCCCCCTGCACCGGAAATCAATCGAAAGAAGAGTACCGGCAGATGATTCAGCAGGTCCGCCTTTTCCTGGAGGGGAAGGACAAGGTCCTTCTCAAGGCGATGCGCGGGTTGATGGAGAAGAAAGCGGGGGAGTTGAATTTCGAGGCGGCGGCGCGGCTGCGCGATCAGATCGCCAAGATCGAACGGGCCTTGGAGCGGCAACGGGTCACCTCCACCCAGATGGAGGATCAGGATATCATCGCCCTGGCGCGGCAGGGCGAGGCGGCCGATTTGCAAATCCTCTTCATCCGGGGCGGGATGATGGTCGGCCGGAAAGATTTCTTCTTCGAGAATGTCGGCGAGACCCTCGATGAGGAACTCTACGCAACCTTCCTGCAGCAATTCTATAATAAAGAGGGAGTGATCCCACGGGAGATCCTCCTCCCGATCCCTCTCACGGAGACAGCGGTTTTGGAAGAGTGGCTTTCGGAGCGGAGGGATGGGCCGGTCCATCTCGTCTCTCCCTCGCGCGGGAAGGGGGCGCATCTGCTCGACCTTGCCCTGGAGAATGCGCGCGCCTCTTTGTCGAATCACTTTCAGATCAGGGAAGGAGGAGAAGCGACCCCGGAAAAACTTCAAGAGCTTTTACACCTCTCCCGTCCTCCCCGCCGGATCGAAGGGTACGATATTTCGAATATCATGGGAACCAGCGCCGTCGGCTCGATGGTGGTCTTTGAAGAGGCCAAAGCGAAAAAATCGGATTATCGCCACTTCCGAATCAAGACGATCGAAGGAGCGAACGACTTCGGAATGATGGCGGAGGTTCTCACAAGGAGGGTGACCTCCTTGAGGGAAAAAGGGGAACCGCCGCCCGACCTTTTTTTGATCGACGGCGGCAAGGGACAGATCTCAGCGGTGCGCGAGGTGCTGGAGAAATTTGATCTCGGATCGGTCGATCTGATCGGTTTGGCGAAAGAGCGAGAGGATCGATGGGAGCGGGTTTACCTCCCCGATCTTTCCGAACCGATTGAGCTCCCGGTCGGCTCCCCCGCCACGCATCTGCTTCAGCAGATTCGGGACGAGGCGCACCGCTTTGCGGTGACTTATCATCGGAAAATTCGCGACAAGAAGATGCTGGAATCGCCGCTGCAGGAGATCGAGGGAATCGGAAAGACCCGGCGGCTGGCTTTGCTTAAGCACTTCGGAAGCGTCTCGAAGATTCGAGGGGCGAGTTTGGAAGAGCTGGAGGCGGCGCCTTCGATGAACAAGGCGGTTGCTCGGAAAGTATTCGAGTCGCTTCATTCTTAATTTAATTTTAAGTCGTGGGCAACGCCCCATTCCAACGTTCTTTTATTTTTGAATTCCGAGATTCCCAATCGTCCCTTCCAATTGACACTTTGCGTTTAAATATGCTAAAAATACCCAGATTGTTTTAATTTCTATAGAATTGGAGGACTTATGTCCGGACATTCTAAGTGGGCGACGACCAAACATAAGAAGGCGGCGGCGGATTCGAAGCGGGGGAAAATTTTCACCAAGATCATTCGCGAGATCACCGTTGCGGCGAAGATGGGTGGGGGAGACCCGGAAGGAAATCCCCGCCTTCGAACGGCGATCCTCAAAGCCAAGGAAAACAACATGCCGGCCGATAACATCAAGAAGGCGGTTCAGAAGGGGACCGGTGAGCTTCCAGGCGTCTCGTATGAGGAGATGACCTACGAGGGTTACGGGCCGGGCGGTGTGGCGATCATCATCCAGATCCTTTCGGATAACAAGAACCGCACCGTTTCCGAGATCCGCCATCTTCTCTCCAGGGGCGGCGGCAACATGGGGGAGTCGGGTTCGGTTGCCTGGATGTTTCAGAAGAAGGGGTATCTCTCCATTGAGAAGCAGAAGGCCGATGAAGAGAAGTTAATGTCGGTGGCGCTCGATGCGGGCGCGGAGGATATCCGCTCGGATGATCCGACCACTTTTGAAGTGCTTACGGCCCCGGCCGATTTCGAAAAAGTGAAGAAGGCGATGACCGATGCGGGTCTCACCCCCGCCTTTGCGGAGGTGACCCTTCTCCCCCAAACGTATATCCGGCTGGAAGGTAAAGAAGCGGAGCAGATGCTTCGATTGATGGAAGCGCTCGAAGATCACGATGACGTTCAGAATGTCTATGCCAACTTCGATATCCCCGACGAGGTGATGGCGAAGGTGGCAGGATAGCGTCTCGATGAGACAACCCTCAAGGGGAGACGGATAGCCCCGCAATGCCAATTTTAGGGATCGATCCGGGAATGGGTGTAACAGGATATGCAATCCTGGCAGAAGCCCCCGCGGGTCGGCTGATTTTGAAGAGATCGGGCGAGATCCGGACGATCCTACGACATCCCTTTCCGAAACGACTTAAGCATCTCTTTGACGGCCTCCTTCAGGTGATTCAGGAAGAGCTCCCGACCGCCCTCGCAATCGAAGATACCTTCCTTGCCAAGAATTTTAAGTCGGCCCTCAAACTCGGACAGGCCAGAGGGGTCGCCCTGCTGGCGGCGGAGTTCCATCAGATCCCGGTCTTTGAATACACGCCGACGGCGGTGAAGATGGCGGTGGTCGGCTATGGCGGAGCGACCAAGGACCAGGTGCAGCAGATGATCAGCCGGCTGCTTCAGCTTCCGAGCGTGCTGACCGCGGAGCATGCCGCCGATGCCGCCGCCGTCGCGATCTGCCACCTCCATTCCGCCCAATTTCAGGCGAAGATCGAGGCGGCCAAAGAGAGATCAGGTGAAAGATGATTGCATTTATCACAGGAACGATTCTTGATAAAACCCCGAACAGCCTCATTGTGGAGGTGCAGGGGATCGGATACCAAATCTTTATCCCGCTGAGCACCTTTTATCGGCTGCCGGAGGTGAAGGAGAGCGCCGCGCTCCACATCCACACGCACGTTCGGGAAGATGCGCTTCAACTCTACGGCTTCCTCTCCCTCCTCGAAAAGGACCTCTTTCTCCTTCTCCTCGGGATCTCCGGGGTCGGGCCGAAGGTGGCCTTAGGAATTCTGTCGGGGATGGAGCCGACGGAGCTGGTTCAGGCCCTGCGGGACGGGAATGTCGACCGGCTTCGGGCGATTCCGGGGGTGGGGCCGAAGACCGCCGGCCGATTGGTGCTGGAGTTAAGAGAGAAGGTGAATTCCCTCAGCCTGGCCGGTCTTCAGACCGCCGCTTCCCCCTCCACAGAACGAGACAGAGTGAAAGAAGATGCGCTTTCGGCGCTGGTGAACCTGGGCTACAGCCGGAACGAAGCGAAGCGGGTCATCGATCAAATCGCCGAAGAAGAGGCCGACGAATCCGATTCGGTCGAGGGGCTGATTAAGAAGGCGCTGAAGAAATTAGCAAGAGTCAGTTCGTGAGCCAGTCATGATTGAGCGGATTCTATCGACACAATTAAATGACGAAGAAAAGCGGATGGAGGCCAGCCTCCGCCCCAATTCCATCGATGAATATGTCGGCCAGACCAGGATCAAGGAGAACCTCCGGATCTACATCGAGGCGGCCAAGAAGCGGGGCGATGTTCTCGACCATGTCATTTTTTACGGCCCTCCCGGTCTCGGCAAGACGACGCTGGCCAACATCATCGCGCGCGAATTGGGGGTGAGCCTTAAGGCGACCTCCGGGCCGGCGGTCGAGCGCCCGGGAGATCTG
>JAHFEM010000096.1:1744-6978 GCA_023248505.1 Nitrospirota bacterium | reverse complement strand
CCTCAATGACGTGGGAATTGTCGGGATGACGGTGACCGAGGTGAAGGGATACGGGAGGCAGAAGGGGCACAAGGAGCTTTATCGCGGCGCGGAATATACGATTGAGTTCGTCCCGAAATTGAAGATCGAGATCGCCCTGTCGGATAAAGATGTCGATAAGGCGGTGGCGACGATCCTCGCCTCGGCCAAGACCGGAAGCATCGGCGACGGCAAGATTTTCGTTACGGACCTGGAAGGGGCCATTCGAATCCGGACCGGCGAGAGCGGGGAGGGCGCGCTTTAGAATGCTGAATTCGGAGTGCGGATTGCGGAGTGGACGCCTTTAAATAATTTTTATTTTTTACTCCGAATTTCGCGCTCCGCGCTTCGCACGATCTCCACCACGACGCCTCCCCGGATCTCTTCCCGGGGAGGGAGACACTTCTTCACCCGGACGGTGACGGAACGGGTCCGCCGATCTTCCAAAATCTTGCCGGCGACTCTCTCTGCGAGGGTCTCGATGAGGTGCAGGCGGCTTTCTCTTCCGATCTTAACGATTTCCCCACAGAGATGATCGTAATCGACGGCCTCTTCAAGGCGATCGGATCGCGCAGCGCCCGCCGTATCGCACTCCATCTCCACATCGACAGAAAGCCGCTGACCGATGGTTCGCTCCGCTTCGGTCACACCGCAATGGCCGTGGAATTCGATCTCGTAAATCGCCAGCTTATCCATCTTTCAGGCCTGCTTTTCGGAGAGGGGTCCGGTTGCCCGCTTTCGCTTCGCTCCAACCTTGTTTGAGGGACGGATCGGTTTTCATTCTGAATCGACGGGGATCTGGACAAGATGAGAGAGAACTTTCCCTTCGATGAGGTGCTCGCGGACCAGCCGGCCGACCTCTTTCTCTTCCACGTGGCCGTACCAGGTTCCTTCCGGGTAGATCACCACGTTCGGTCCGTTCCCGCACTGCCCCAGGCAGCGGCAGAGGGTCACCCGAACCTTCTTCCGAAGGTTGTGCTCTTCGAGATTTTTCTGGAGCGTCTGCAACGTCTCTTCCGCCCCCTGCTGGCTGCAGGTCGGCCCCGTGCAGACGAAAAGATGATGAAACACCGGGACTCCTTTAACTTCGTCGGTTTATATCATACCGCCCGGAAAATGTAAACGGCCGGGAAGGCGGGGGTTCCCACAGAATCACCGGGTGCGGCATTCTACAGCGGTCCGATATCCTTAAAGTCTTTGATCTTCTCTTCCATAAACCGCTTTAGCTTTTTGATCAGATTCTCTTCGAGTTGACGGACACGCTCTTTGGAGATCTGATGCTTCTGGCCGAAGGCATCCAATGTTTTCGGATGCTCCGATAAGATTCGATCGCGGAGGATCTCCAAGTCCCGCGGTTTGAGCGTCTTTGAAAACTCCTTCAGCTTTTGTTGAAAGAGCTTCCGAAGCTCATCCTTCGCCAAGCGTTCATCGGCCCCCTCTTGGTTCGAAGGAAGAATGTTTGCCAACGTCTCATCCGACTCGGCGCCGGCCGGCTCATCGAAAGAGGTCTCCGACCCCCCCAGCCGCTGCTGCATCTCCACCACCTCTTGCTCTTTCACGTTGAGCCGATCAGCAAGAAGCTTGGGGCCGGCTTCGTATCCCATCTTCTCAAGCCGCTCCCGTTCTTTTGAGAGGCGGAAAAAGAGCTTTCGTTGCGCCTCGGTCGTGCCGATCTTTACCAATCGCCAGTTGTGAAGAATGTGCTTGAGAATATAAGCCCGGATCCACCATGAGGCATACGTCGACACCCGAATATCTTTATACGGGTCGAATTTCTTGATCGCCTGCATCAACCCGACGTTTCCTTCCTGGATTAAATCCATTACATTGAAGGGAAGATTCTTATACTCCATCGCAATGGAGACCGCCAAGCGAAGATGGGAGAGGACCAATTGTGTCACCGCCTGAAGGTCCCCCTCTTCTTTGAATTTGATCGCAAGCCGCTTTTCCTCTTCTCGGCTGAGAAATGGATATTTTCGAACCTCCGCCAGGTATCGGCGTAGGGGATCGTAAACGGCAACCCCCTGCTCCTCCGGCTCGATATCGACTTCCGGCGCCTGCTCTATGTTTTCGACGTCAAATTCTTCCATGGCCCTTGATCATGAATGCATCGGGGAAAAAGTATAACAAAAAAGAGGAGGATAAAAAAGGTGCTTATCGGCCCCTTGACCTTTTCGAAGGAGGCATTATTTCACCGATGTGGTCCATTGAGAAGCGGGACCTTGACTTCTATCCGGTCTGGATTATCTAGAGAACAGATACTTTTGCCGCCCGGAGCGGCCTTTTGAAAAGGAGGAACATATGGCGATCGTAAAATGGGAACCCCTGAAAGACTTGGTCACCTTGCAAGATCGAATGAATCAATTCCTGTCTGATACCTTGAATAACCATGAGACGGAAAACGGGCGTCTGGTCCAGGATTGGGTGCCGTCGGTCGACATCTACGAAGATTCCGATGCGATCCAATTGCATGCAGAGCTCCCCGGCATGAACCTGAAAGAGATCGAGGTGAAGGTGGCGAACAACATCCTGGAAATCAAAGGAGAGAAAAAGATTGAAAAGCAGGAGAAGAAGGAGAACTATCACCGCGTCGAGCGGGTCTTCGGACGGTTTGCCCGTTCTTTCCGGCTTCCCGTCACCATCGATCAGGAGAAAATCCGGGCGAAATACGATCAGGGGATTCTGACCCTCACCCTGCCGAAAAGAGAAGAGACCAAACCGAAAAACATTACCGTCGAGGTCAAATAAATGCGTTCAATCCCCCGTCTTACTGTTTAAGGCGGGGGATTTTTTTGCCTAATTCCGAAACGCCTTCCTCCGTATATAGAGGTAGACCATAACGACCAAGAGGATCACGATAAAGATCGTCCGGATCCGGTGGGGCGGAGGGAGGATCAGACGGCTGACGGTTGCGCTGGCCAAGCCGTAGAGAGAATACGCCATGAAAAGGGGATAGGCCCATCGCCGGCCGAGAACGGCGCCATAGCCGGAAGTGAAATGAAGGACGGGAGAGAGAAACTTAAAAAACCATCCGGCCGGTCCGGTCAGCTTCATCCCAAACACAGGAAGCCCATACTCCGGATTGGCAATAATGATGTAGGTGTCCATGACTCCGGAGAGGACCATCAGGACGCCGAAGAAAATAATATCGGCGGGAACAGATTGACGAGCGGGAATTGTCTCCTGCGGGATCGATGCAGCCATGTGGTCTCCTTCTACAAAGCCGGCATAGCGGGCATTGGAAATAGGAATCTGACAAGATTCTAGCATAACCGCCCAGGACAAGAACCACAAAAATAGTGACCCTTAAGATGCGTTGGATCAATGGATAGGGCGACCTTATCCATCCGGATCGGTTTTCCCTGAACGCTTCTCTAAAACGCCCTCCCGCCGCTTACAGCTTGAGCATTTGAACGTATTCCATTAAATACAAAATTCAAAATTTATCCCATTTATATTTAGGATATGCTATCTTTACAAAATTCCTAATGAAGATTAGTATATTTCTACAGCAGGGATAATGCCTGCGACATTCCGAAATTGATTACTTTAAAGACAAGGCATCATCCTTTATCTTTAAGCTCTCAATCCAGAGGAGGTGAGAATGTCAAAAGAGAAAACCTCGGGAAAGACGCCATCCTGGCAGGACCGAGAATTACCCAGAACCTTTGAAGAAAAAGCGTATCGGCTCCAGCAATCATTTATCGACTGGGTCGATAGCAATCCGAGCCGGCTTCTGCTCCGGGAAGATGGAGACTGGCTCACCACCCGAATGGTGGAACTGCTTCTTTTGGAAAAGGCGGCCGAATGCAGCAGCCGCAGGCGGGTCGATTCGATGAGGCTGGTCGCCGCAGACATGATGGCGAAGGTGATCGAGGACCCGGCGACGCTGAAAGAGATCGAAGCCAAGATTGACGAGCTCTTTAAAGCGCTGGAAGCCTACGACGAAATGGGCTTAACCGATCCGCGCTACCAAGCAAAAGTCCATGCATTGTCCGAAAGGGTGACCGGAAAAAACAGCAACAAGCAGCAAGACACGTAATCAGCGTCACAACCGAACCCCCTACACCCTCGGGACGGACCGTGCCATCAGCCTGAGGAACCGAGAGATCGCAGTACTTTCCTGGAACGAGTTCGGGTTGGAACTCTTTTCGAAGGTCCGACTCGAACCGCCCCGCTTCTCATGGAACAAGGGGTTCTAAGTCGATTCATGGCCGAAACTTACCGGCAACCAAAACCGATGACAAATAGCATTTCCGCCTAGATTCTTCCCGTATTATTTCGTGTCTTCGCTCTCATGCCCCTTCTCACAGCGGAAGCTTTTCAGAAAGTCTACTTCCTCCACGTTCCCTTCCATTGAAATCGGATAAGGTTTGCTCATTGTTATATTCTATGGAGCGTATGATCGATGTAAGGAAGGGGAGCACCGTACGACGAATAGGAGAAGGCAAGAAACGGAAGTCTGACTGAAAGGAGAAGGAATGGATCGGAGAACCGTATTGAAAGCCGGCATTGTAGGCGTCCTAGCACAGGTTTTTAAGGCTTGGCCCGCCCGCGCCGAAGCGTCCGGCGAAACGTTCGAGATCACGAAAACCGATGAGGCGTGGCAAGCCCTCCTGACATCGGAGCAATATAACGTCTTGAGAAAGGAGGCGACAGAGCCCCCTTTCAAGAACAAGTACTTCAATAACAAGACCCCCGGCCTCTACCCCTGTGCAGGATGCGATCTGCCGCTGTTCTCATCCAAAACCAAATATGACAGCCACACCGGCTGGCCCAGTTTTTGGCAACCGATTGAACCGACGGCGGTCCGGACCAAGACCGATTGGAAGCTCCTCTATCCTCGGACGGAGGTCCACTGCCGCCGATGCGGCGGGCACCTGGGTCATCTCTTCGATGACGGCCCCCCTCCGACCCGGCTGCGGTACTGCATTAACTCCGCGGCATTAAAATTTGTGCCGGCCTCATAGAGAGAGGTCTTCTAAGGCGATCGCCGCCGGGTGCGCGCCGTCGGCAGCGCGTTCCATGGATCGTCCGGCCATGGATGTTTCGGATAGCGCCCCTTCAGTTCTTTCCTCACCTCGGCATAGGTCCGCTCCCAAAACCCGCGAAGATCCTGTGTCACCTGGATGGGGCGCCGCGCGGGAGAGAGCAGATGCAACGTGACCGGCACCTTTCCCCCCGCGACCCGGGGCGTTTCGGCCAGTCCAAACATC
>JAHFEM010000096.1:0-1734 GCA_023248505.1 Nitrospirota bacterium | reverse complement strand
CTCTTGCAGCTTGACGGCCAACACCGGCGATTCGCCGGGCCGGTATTCCAACCGCAACCGGGATCCGCTCGGAACGGTCAGGTGTGTCGGCGCACCTTCCTCCAGCCGTTGGCTCTGCCGCCAATCGAGCCGCGCCTTTAAGGCCACGAGGAGATCGAGCCGCTCAAGCTGCTCCCGGCGAGTGATCCCGGCCAGAAAAGGCCCCAGCCATTCTTCGAGACCTTCTTGCAGCGAGCTATCGGACAGATCCGGCCAGCCTTCCTCCGGGAACCAGTGGCGCAGCGACAACACCCGCGATTGCCAGTCGCGCGCCTCGCGCGTCCAGGGAAGCGCCGCCATCCCAAGCTGGCGAATCCCTTCCAGCACCGCCGCTCGGACTTTCTCCGGATCCGGATTCGAAAGGGGAGCGTTCTCGATGACCAGTTCACCCAATCGTTCCTCCCGCAGCGCAATCACCCTCTGCTGCCGGGCATCCCACCGGATAATTTCCTCCGTGCTCAGATGCGCGGCCCGCTCCCGACGTAGCGTTTCGATCTCGACCGCGGCCGCCAAATAAATGCTCCCTTCCGTTTCACCTGCGTCGAGACTCGCCACCACAAGAGAGGGCTGGCGCATCCGTTGTTCCTGTTCCGGCAGGCGCGCGCCACGGCCGGAAGAGAGCAGATAACGCACATCGCCCGGCGCGCGTTGCTGGGCGATCCGGTCCGGATAAGCAAACGCCAGGAGAAGGCCGGCCTTTTCGACATCCCATGGGGCGTTCGTTTGCTCGCTTCGCAGCAACCGCTGATACTGGCGCACCGCCTGATCGACACGCAGGCAGGCGACCGGGTCCGCTCCCAGAGATTGCGCTCCCCCCCTTCCCTGCTCCCGGAAAGCGCGCAGCGCTTCGAGGCGTTCGACGAGATTACAGGAGCGCCGGCGCTCGCCGGCGAGAATCTCCCTTTCCGATAACAATGCCGCAATATCACAAGCGAGACGGCCGAGACCCCGCGTCTCGGCCTGGGATAACATATGCGCCAGGCGCGGATGCAAGGGAAACGCGGCCATCGCCCGCCCGGAGGGGGTGATCGAGCCATCTTCCTGCAAAGCGCCGAGCTGCGTCAGCAGCTGACGCGCCTGGGCCATGGCCGCAGGAGGGGGCGGGTCGAGCCAAGAGAGGGTACCGGCATCGCGCACCCCCCATTGCGCCAGCTCCAGCGCCAGCGGCGCCAGATCGGCGGCGCGGATTTCCGGGATCGGCTGAGCCATGAGCCCGCGCTGTGTCGCCTCGCTCCAGAGCCGATAACAGAGGCCGGGACCGAGCCGTCCTGCGCGGCCCGCACGCTGCTCCGCCGAGGCACGGGAGATCCGCTGGGTGGTCAGCCGGGTCAGCCCGCTGCGGGGATCGAACTCGGGAACCCGAACAAAGCCGGAGTCGATGACAACCCCCACCCCTTCGATCGTCAAGCTGGTCTCCGCAATCGGCGTTGCAAGCACCACCTTGCGCCGTCCTCCTTCGGCTGGTTTGATCGCGCGGTCCTGCCCCTCCCAAGGAAGATCGCCATAGAGCGGGTAGACATCGATTCGCCCCTGCGCCGACACGGGCGCCAACAGCGCTTGCGTGCGGCGTATTTCCCCTGCACCGGGGAGAAAGACGAGCAGATCCCCTTTGTCGCGCTCCAGCGCATGGAGGACCGCCTGATGCACAATCTGCGGCAGTCGATCTTCGAGGTCGCGCGCGGCGTAGCGCACCTC
>JAHFEM010000095.1 GCA_023248505.1 Nitrospirota bacterium | reverse complement strand
GCCCCACCGCGGGGCTGTCTTGCCACAGCCCCTTCGGCTTCCCCAGGCAGCGGGGCTGCGCCCCTGCACCCCACGGTCACAACTTGCACAACGCACGGAAGAGCACCGTGGATTGTGCTTCGAACAATCGTGACCTTATTTGGTCGATAAAACGTTTGACAGAAGTAACGCGGGGAGATCAGGGACATAGGACGTCCACGACGCGCAGGCTCTTTGCTCTTTTATCTTTAATTTCTATTTCTACTCTTTTCTACAAATAGGACGCCTTATCGACCCTAGAAGGTCAGCCGATGCAGCCGTCCGTCGGCGTCCTTCCGCGGTCGCTGCAGCGTCTGACCGTGGGGTGCAGGGGGTGTACCCCCGCTGCCTGGGGAAGCCGAAGGGGCTGTGCCAAGACAGCCCCGCGGTGGGGTTTGGCGCGAAGCCCCATTCCAATCCAATCCATTCCATTCTTCTAATAAGTAAGAGAGAATAAAGAATTGAACTCACCCACTCCGGCTATGCCGCGCGCCTTCGCCTCCGCTCCGCCTTTAGGATGGCGGCGATTGTGGCGCGCATTGAATTGCGGTCGCGCGGCCCGTCATAGCGTAGGCGGTTGATGAAGATCGTCGGCGTTCCGTTTACGCCGTCTTCGATCCCATGGCGAAAGTCCCGCTTCACCTCTTTTTGATACGTCTCCGCACGCATCTCCCGATCGAAGCGCTTGTTATTGAGCCCGATCGCCGCCGCGTAATCGATCAGATCGTCATACTCCAGTTGATCCCGGTGGGTAAAGAGCATGCCGTGCATTTCCCAAAATTTCCCTTGCGCGCCGGCGGCCTCCGCCGCTTCGGCCGCCCTCAATGCGTGGGGATGGATGTTCGTGATCGGGAAATGCCGATAGACGAGCCGGACCGTCTCCGGGTCTTCCTTCAGAAGCCCTTCCAGCACGGGGTAAGCCATCCCGCAGTAGGGACACTCGAAATCACCATACTCAAGCAGCGTCACCGGCACATCGGCCCTGCCGCGGATCCAATCGTCTTTCGCGATCTCCGTCTTCTGTATCGTGCCGTCAAGCATGGCGGGCCTCTTTCCGGGGCATTCCCTGAATCCGCTCAAGCGCATCGAAAATAATGTTGAGCCCGGGGGCGACGGCGGGGTCCTGAGCGACCCAGGCATCGCGCACCAGGCCCGATGCGTCGATAAAGAAGAGGGCGCGCTCGGTGATTCCGTCGTTCTCGCGAAAGACGCCGTATTGCCGGGCGACTGCGCCATGCGGCCAGAAATCGCTGAGCAGCGGGAAGGTGAGATGCCGGTTCTCCGCCCAGGCGCGATGCGAGTAGAGGTTGTCGACGCTGACCGCCAGAACCTCGGCATTGTAGCCGTGAATATCGCCGAGCGTTTCTTGGATGAGCGACAGCTCGCTGGTGCAGACGGGAGACCAATCGGCCGGGTAGAAAGAGAGAACGACATTCTTGCCGCGATAGTCGCTGAGCTTGACCGGCTGCCCGTTGCAGTCGGGCAAGGTGAAATCGGCCGCCGGTCTGTTTGTCTGAAATACGGAAGTCATACAATCCTCCTTTGTTCCTTAATTTGTTCTGGATCTTATTATTTACTCTGTATATATTTATTCTACGCTGATGTTCCATGGAGGGACAACCCGCTCGAAGCGCCTCACGTTCGGCGGCAGGGCCGGGGTCAAGGCGCGGTCGTTCGTCATGGATCGAAGGGGTCTGTATGAAGGCGCTTCAGGGGAAAGTGGCCGTCGTCGCGGGGGCGACGCGGGGCGCGGGGCGAGGGATCGCCTGCATGCTCGGCGAAGCGGGCGCGACCGTTTACTGCACCGGCCGGAGCAGCCGTGACAAGGGCGCGGCGCGCCGGGGCGGAGGCGCCCCTTTTGATTTGGCAAGGCGTCCGGAAACGATCGAAGAGACCGCCGAAAGGGTGGCCGCGCGGGGCGGCGTCGGCATCCCGGTTCCGGTCGATCATACCGTCGAAGAACAGGTCAAAGGGCTGTTTGAGCGGATCGAGGCGGAACAAGGAAGACTCGACCTGATGGTCAATGACGTCTGGGGCGGGGACGAATTGACCGAATGGGGCAAGCCGTTTTGGGAGCTCTCTTTGCAGAAGGGGCTGCTGATGCTCCAGCGCGCCGTCCACTCCCACATCATCACCAGCCGTTACGCCGCGCCGCTGATGCTTGCGCGGGGGGAGGGACTGATCGTCGAAATCACCGATGGGGACAACTTCAATTATCGGGGGAATCTCTTTTATGACCTGGCGAAGGTCTCCGTCATCCGCCTGGCCTATGCCATGTCGGAGGAGCTTCGCCCGCACCGGATCACCGCCCTCGCCGTCACCCCCGGTTTTCTCCGGTCCGAAGCGATGCTCGATCACTTCGGCGTCACCGAGGCGAACTGGAAGGAGGGGGCGAAGAAAGACCCGCACTTCATCGCCTCGGAGACGCCGTTCTATGTCGGCCGGGCCGTCGCGGCGTTGGCCTCCGACCCGGCGGCGTCGAAGAAGTCCGGGAAGGTCTTCAGCTCGTGGGGGCTGGCGCAGGAATATGGCTTTACCGATATCGACGGCAGCCGGCCGGACTGGGGGAAGTACTTCGAGGAGCATGTTGCAAATAAGCGGTGACTGCGCCGGATGAAGATTCGTCTCGCCACAATTGAAGATGCCCCCGCGATCAGCGCGCTGCTTTGTTCGCTCTCGAAGGCGTTCATTGCGCAGGCGCTCTCGGAGGAAGCGGCCGACCGGCTGCTCGGCTCGATGGACACCGCTTCCATCCGAGAGTACATCGCGTCGGGCTATCGGTATCACGTCGCGGAAGAGGGGGGAGAGATCGTCGGTGCGGCCGCGGTCAAAGAGAACCGGCATCTCTACCATCTCTTCGTGTCGGAGCGCTATCAGGGCCGCGGTATCGCAAGAGATCTCTGGGAGGCGGCCAAAGCGGCGAGTCTGGCCGCCGGGAATCCGGGGCGATTGACCGTGAACTCATCTCTGGGGGCGGCCGGCCTGTATGAAAAGTGGGGCTTCGTGAAGATGTCTGACGCGGTCGACAAATCGGGTGTGGTATCCGTGCCGATGAAGTGGGAACCGGCGGCTTACGAGGGTTTCAATCCGACGCCGGAAAAAGGGGTCTCTTGATCGGTTCACTCCAGGGAAAGGCGGGCTCGATGAAAGGTCTGCTCATTCGCGACGCGCAAGAGAGCGACCGGGAGGCGATCCGGGAGGTGACCCTGTCGGCCTTCCAAGAGTATGCGGCGCGGATGCCGGCCCATTGGGACGATTACCGGCAGGGCGTTTTGGCCACGCTCGCGAACGTGACGCCGGCCGAGCAGATCGTCGCGGAGCAGGAAGGGGCCGTCGCGGGGGCCGTCTTATTGTATCCGGCCGGCGCCGTTTTCTCACCGCCGAACCGTCCGCCGATGATCCTGGCGTGGCCGGAAGCGCGGCTGTTGGCGGTCTCGCCGGCCGCGCGGGGTCTCGGGATCGGGGGCGCGCTCATGCGGGAATGCATCCGGCGCGCGCGCCGGTCGGGGAGCGCGGCGCTGACGCTGCACACAAGCGACGTCATGCAGGTGGCGATGAGGATGTATGAACGGATGGGATTCGTGCGGGCGCCCGAACTCGACTTCCATCCCTCCGAAGATCTGACGGTGAAGGGCTATCGCCTCAACCTGGAGGTCGCCCCACCTTAGTGTTTCGCTTCTTCTCGCGTTTGACGGCCTCCCGAAGTCGGCCCGCTGCGAGGGCGACTGCGGCGCTGATCAGGATCAACCGGTTGTCGGTGGATCTCCCATTTAGAGGTCCGCCGCTTCGCAGTAGATCTTGATCGCCTCTTTCTCTTCTTCCAGAAGTTGGAACAGCCGTTTGTAGTTTTCCAACCCCTTCACCGGATGGGTCAGAAGACGTTTGAGCCAGCCGGGATAGGCGGACTCGGCGAGGGCGAGATCGCGCAATCCCGCCTCGAAGTGCTCGCGATTGGCGCTGACGGTCCCGACGGCCACCTTGTTCCCGAGCACAAAACCCAAATTGATCTGATCGGCCGGAATATCGCTCCGCCCTTGTCCGACGGTCACGCTGGAGAGGATCAGCACCCCGTTCTTCCCCAACGCCTCCATCGCCTCGAAGGCGATCGGAGCGTGCCCGGTTGCTTCCAGGATGAGATCGAACGGCCCGTATCTCCTCGCGGCCTCTTGAAGGGAGACCTCCCGCGTCGAGAGATACCGGGCGCCGATCGCTTCGGTCAGATCGGCCTTTAGGTAAGGTTTCCGCCTTCGGGCGAAGGCCGTCACCTCCAGACCCCGGAGGCGGAGGATCAACGTCGCCAGCAATCCGATCGTTCCGGCCCCCAGCACCGCCGCCCGTTGCGGACGCCAGATTTTCAGCCGCTGTTGGATCGCTCTCGCCTGGGCCCATCCTTTCTCCATCACCGTGCTCGGCTCCAGCAACACCCCCACCTCCTTCAGTGCGGGGGGAACTTCAATCAGGTACGCACTATCATCGGCATAATACTCCGCCAGATAACCGTGGAGGAGGTTGATCCCGCGCTCATAGTAAG
Source organism: Nitrospirota bacterium (assembly GCA_023248505.1). Classification (GTDB taxonomy): domain Bacteria; phylum Nitrospirota; class Nitrospiria; order SBBL01; family Manganitrophaceae; genus Manganitrophus. The sequence goes on along the minus strand of JAHFEM010000095.1, from coordinate 2,458 downwards.
TCTCGTCGGTCGTCATGTCGCAGAGACCGATCTGATCGTAGAGGCTGCGGCCCGGCCGGCGGACCGTCGCGACGACGTAACTTCCGGGCGTCAGACCGGCCACATTCGGTCCGACCGCCTCCACCCGTCCGAAGTTTTCATGACCGATGATGAGGATCTCTTCCCCCGGCGGCGGGGCGCCGTAGAGGCCTTCGTTGATCTCCCGGTCGGTGCCGTCGACGCCGACGCGCAGCACCTTCACCAGCACCCCCCGGCCGTTCGGGATGTTTTCAATCTCAGGCCGGGTTGTTTCGGTGAGATGAATCGAATGTGGTTTTCCAGGATAGACCGCGATTGCTTTCATCTATTTTTATGCGGGGCCCGTGCGGCGCCGTGGCATACAGGCCGACGCCACCGCCACCGTATCCTCCGATGTCCCTTACCTTAGGCGCTCGCCCGGCGAAGCCGGTCGCTCGCTTGTTACCGAATCAGCTTGAACTCGATGTCGGTCCCCATTTTAAGATTGTAGCCGAGCAGGATATGAAAGTAGCCCAAGGTCTCCAGCCAGCGAGCGTTCCGGAGGGGACCTGCGTCGACCGCGTCGAAGCCGATATCGCGTCCGAGTTGAAGGACCGTCGCCTTCGCCTCCCCATCGTCCCCCGCCGCAAAAAAAGTGATCGCCTCGTTCCGGACCCGTCCGGTGTCCATGTGGCCGGCAAAAGCGGTATTAAACGCTTTAATCACCTTTGCCGAAGGGACTTTCTTCTGAAGCTCCTCGGCGCCGCTGGTGGTGCAGCCGAGCGCGAGCTGGTAGTCGGGGGTGAGGACGTTGGTCACATCGATCAGCGGCTTCCCCTCCGCCGCTTTTCCCATTTCACGCAAGGTGTCGTCCAGCGCCGCGAACGGGACCGCCAGGATGACCGCCTCTCCCCATGCGGCGGTCTCCTGCACCCCCTTCGGGTTGTGTCCCACGTTCTTTACCTCATACTTCGCGCGTTCCAGCCCCCGCTTCAGCGCGCTTCCGACATTTCCATCTCCGATAATTCCGATTTTCGGTTTCATTTTTCTCCTCTCACCTCAAAGGCCTTCTTCTATTTCTCCCTGTGGGGTCGCAACCATGATAAATCGTTTCCCTGTTCGTCGGCTTCCACGAAGGAAAGTGAAAATTTCCGGAGGATCACGGCGCGCTTTGCTCCCTTGAGAAACAGTCAGTTTTTATTCCAATCTATCAGGGGTTCATGAAAGGAGACAATTCATTCGAAAGAGTTACTCTCGTCAGGGAGGGGAGAACGATGGCTGATGTTGCTCGGCCGAAGGAAGGGGCCTTCCTATCGCAGCATTGGGCAAGCCGGGCTCCTGTTGCCTTCTTTTCGGGTGTGGTCTACAAACCTCAAAATTGAGCAATTTTGACCAGACCCCAACCTGATGAGAAGCATAATATCAAAAGAGTATTTGGCCTGAATCGGGTCGAGGCTTCCGTAAAAGATGAAACAATGAAGAGGGGATAGAGGCAATTGCGACAGACGTTTGGGGTTGTTATATTCGATTCGCCCCGTGCATTTTCAGGGGATTTTCCCGGTGGCGGTTCCCAACATTCTACATCATAATGATGGGTGCCGTGAGCATGGCGACTGATCATGCTCAAGCTCAAAAGCGGAGCATCCCAATCTTACAAGATGAAGGAAGAAATGGCCCTAAAAATGATCAATTTTGATTGAAAGGCGAAGGAAGAATATGCATAATTCGTGTAACGACGATAAAGGGTCATGGCGCGGTGGAAGGAAAAATGGAAGGGAGGCTTCGATGTCGAGGGCAGCCAAATTTCAAGCAGAAGCGCTGAAAGAGACGATGACCTCCGAGTGGAAGGAATTTGTGAACAAACCCCTGTGCTGGCGGTGCGGGGGGCTGATGGTCATGGAGGAAGGCAATCATAACGGTTACATCGATCCTTTGGCTCGGCGCTGCGTGCACTGCGGCGAGCTTGTGGATCCGATCATTCTCTGGAATCGCCGAAACGGCTTGGTCCCGCGCGGAAGAAAACATGAAACAATCGGAAAACCGGCAAGACTTTCACCGACAAGGAGAGACCCTATGAAAAAGATCGGGTTGTTTTTGATGATTGTCCTGGCCGGGTTGACCGCCTGCTCCCGTGGAGGAGGGGGGGGCGCAAGTGTGCAAATCCCCGTGCTCATGTCCCCGTACGACATGAGCAACAAGGAGGCGGCCGCCAAGAATAATGAAGGGGTCGACCATCTGGTTCAGGGGCATTATGAAGTCGCCTCCAAGCATTTTAATGAGGCCATTGCGGCAAAGGAAGATTTTGCCGAGGCCCATTTTAACTTGGCGATTTCCTATGACGGCATGGGAAAACATCAGGAAGCCACAGGAGAATTTAAGAAGGCGAAACAGTTTGGGGGAAATAACTCCAAAATCTCGGAAGACGAAGTTTTAAAGAAACACCTGGGGATGTAACGGGCCT
>JAHFEM010000094.1 GCA_023248505.1 Nitrospirota bacterium | reverse complement strand
GGGTCGCCCTCTGCTGTCTCCTTTTGTCCGCTCCCGACATGCTCCTTCTCGATGAGCCGACGAACCACCTCGATGCCGAGTCGGTCGCCTGGCTGGAGCGATTTCTCACGGAGTTTCCGGGGACCGTGGTGGCGGTGACGCACGATCGGTACTTCCTCGACAACGCCGCCGGGTGGATCTTGGAGCTCGATCGCGGCCGCGGCATCCCTTGGGAAGGGAATTATTCCTCCTGGCTCGATCAGAAATCGCAGCGCCTCGCGGTGGAGGAGAAGCAGGAGAGCGCGCGGCAGCGGGCGTTGAAGCACGAGTTGGAGTGGGTCCGGACCGCGCCGAAGGGGCGTCACGCCAAGAGCAAGGCGCGCCTCAACGCTTACGAAGAATTGGCGTCGATCGAGACGCAGGCCCGAAACGAGACGAAAGACATCGTCATCCCGCCCGGGCCGCGCTTGGGGGACCTCGTCGTCGAAGCGGTCGATCTGAAGAAGGGGTTCGGCGATCGGCTGTTAATCGACGGCTTGAGCTTTAACCTCCCGCGCGGCGGAATCGTCGGGATCATCGGGCCGAACGGCGCCGGGAAGACGACCCTCTTCAATATGATCGCCGGATTGGACAAACCGGACGGCGGCACGCTTCGGGTCGGCGAGACGGTGAAGCTCGCCTACGTCAATCAATCGCGCGATACGCTCGACGATAACAAAAACGTGTGGGAAGAGATCTCCGGCGGGAATGATGTGATCCAGGTCGGGAAAAGAGAGCTTCCCTCCCGCGCGTATGTCGGCGGATTTAATTTCAAGAATACCGATCAACAGAAGCTGATCAAAGAGCTCTCCGGCGGGGAGCGAAACCGGGTCCATCTCGCCAAGCTGCTCAGGAGCGGCGGGAACGTCCTGCTGCTCGACGAGCCGAGCAACGACCTTGACGTCGAGACGCTGCGCGCGGTGGAAGAGGCGCTGCTCGATTTCGCAGGCTGTGTCCTTGTCATCAGCCATGACCGCTGGTTCCTCGACCGGGTCGCGACCCATATCCTCGCGTTCGAAGGGGACAGCAAGGTCGTCTGGTTCGAGGGGAATTACCAAGAGTACGAGGCCGACCGCCACAAGCGCCTCGGCACCGAGGCCGACCAGCCCCACCGGATCAAATACAGAAAGCTGGCCCGGTGAGGATCGCTCCAATACGATCTTGAACACGCACGCGCGTCGCATGGTTCGCTTCCGCTCACGATGTGAGCAGGGGCGCTTAGCGCTTCATTACTATCTGCACATTCCCCGCTGCTTGCGGCGGGGAGCTTCAATGGATTGTCGGGGCAGGCCCCTGTGCCTGCCCTTTTCTTTATCGAAAATCGGAATCGGCCCAAGCGGGCGGCTACAGGGGGCCGCCTCTACAAAATTTGTTAGGCCGCCTTTCTTCTCCGCGCCGTTTGTTTCGCTTGTCGTGAAAGCGCTTTGTGGGAAGCCGCCTGTCGTCCCTCCCGCTTCAGCGCCCGCTTCGTTGCTTGGGAGCGCTTTGCGGACGGTTTCCGCTTCCGGCTGCTTTGGCTCGTATTTGATTTCTTCGCGACCGTTCCCTTCTTCGGAACATGGACCCCGGCGTGCCGGGCCTCCGACAGGCCGATGGCGATCGCCTGCCGGGTCGACCGTGCGCCGTGCTTTCCCTTTCGGACATGTTCGATCTCTTCACGAACAAACTCGCCCGCCTGCGTGGTCGGCGCTTTCCCTTGCCGTTTCGCCTTGCGGGCCCGCTGGACTGTTTTTTTCTCAGGCATGGTTTCACTCCTTTCCTTCCGCGTGAGGGCTCCCCCTGTAAAAAGAATAGCATGAGCGCCGCCTCCGTTTGAAGAGGGGCGGTCGTGCAAAACGGACTCCTTCCCGTTGCGAATTCCGATTCATTCAGGATAATCTTGTTAAGAATAGGCCGATCCGTTATGATCCAGGCCTAGGAGGGAGTGGAGATGCCCGAAATTCCCGATCTGGACGCCATCGTATCCTATCTTCGCACTCAGATCGTCGAGGCGACGATCACCTCGTTTTCCATCCAGCGGGCCTGGATGCTCCGATCCGCTCCGTCCATCACGCCGGAATCGGCCTTGCCGGGGGAGCAGATCCAGGCGATCGATCGGCGCGGAAAACATGTCCTCTTCAGCCTGAAAGAGGCGACCCTGGTGATTCATCCGATGTTGGTCGGCCGGTTTTATTATGTCGCTCCGGAGGAGAAGCCTCCGCGCGAGATGGTTTTTGAATTCGTCCTCTCGACCGGGAAGGTCCTCCGATATGCCGACGACAAACAGATGGGCCGGCTTTATCTGGTGCCGGGCCGGGATTATTCTTCCATTCCAGGATTTAATGAACAGGGTCCCGATCCGCTCGCCGCGGATTTTACCTTCGAGCGATTCCTGGAACAGTTAAAGGGACGGCGGGGCGAGATGAAGGGGCTGCTGACGAATGCGAAGGTGATCTCCGGGATTGGGAACGCCTACGTCGACGAGATCTTATTCGAGGCGGGGATCTATCCCTTTCGAAAAAAGACCGATCTTTCGGAGGCGGAGCTGAAAAAGGTATATGAGGCGATCCCGACGGTGTTGAACCGGGCGAAGAAAGTCGTGGCCGATCGGATGGGCTCCCGGATTGATCTGAAGATCCGCGATTTCCTCTTGGTCCATGGAAAAGGGGGAAAGCCCTGTCCCCGCTGCGAGCAGAAGATCGCGACCGTCGGCACCTGGCAGCGCGCGACGAATTTCTGCCGGCGCTGCCAGCCGGGGTTGATGGTCGATCCATCGCGATAAACTACGGTCCTTCCTCTCCCACGAAGTCGCCGTTTCGCACCGTGTTGATGCAGAGAGAATGAGAGAGAAGATTCGGGGGATCGGCGCCGATGTATTTGATGTCGTCGGCCAAGGGGCCGCCCGCCGGATTCAACTTCGCCAGGTCGCGGACGCGCTTCGCGATCTCATGATCGGCGCAGGCGGTATCTCCGCTCACGCCGAGCCCGCCGATGATCCGGCCCTCTGAATTATAGAGCGGGACCCCTCCTCCGAAGCTGATGATCCCACCCCCTACCTTCCCGCGCCCTCCCCCTTGTCCTTCGGGGGGCGCCAGGAATTGAGGATCAAAGGGGTTAGATTGATTCAGACCAAAGAGGGAGTGACCCGGCTGAGTCAGCAGATAGAGATTTGCGGTGGAGAGCGGAAGAATGTCGTTGCTGAAGCCGTTGGCGGTAAATGCTTTTGCCTTTGCAATCTGCTGACTCCCCGGCCAGGTCTGCGTGGGGTCTGCGGTGGAGGTGGCATAAGAACAGATCTCTCCGTCTCGATTGACCGTTGCTCCCCACATCCGTGTTCCATCGAAAAGCCCGCCGACCGTTTTCGTTGGACCGAGGCTGGGGCTGATTCCCACTCCTGCGGCGGCATTTTGCAAAAAGAGTTTTAACTGAGCCGCCGTCGGTAGTCCGCGGCACGGTTCTACCGCTCCCGCCGGAGTTGTTAGGAAGAGCACTGAAAGAATCGCCAATAAAACGAGTTGCACCTCTCCTTTCCGGTTCATTTCTCTCTCTCCTCTGTGATAGGGGTTTAATCCATTCGGCGCCGCCCTGTGTCTGATGACATCTGATCGTTCTGCTTCGATTTATTTTTTGGGTCAGCGTAGGATAGCAGAGGAAAACGCGAAGAGTCAATGAATCGATCGCAGGGGTATTCCGAATGTAGTCTATGATGCTTGGATTTGTGCCGGGGCGAATCGGTGACTCGCCCCGGCACCTTCAACGCTGGGTTTCGTTTTTGCGATACCGTGCGGCGATCTTGAGGAAGGCTTTAAAGAGGATCGTACTCCGATCGTCCGGGTTGAGAAACTCCGGATGCCACTGCACCCCCAGCACAAAGGGATGACCGACCGCTTCGATCCCTTCGATCACGCCGTCCGGCGCCTCGGCGTTGACCCGGTATCCCGCCGCGACCTGCTTCACCCCTTGGTGATGGGCGCTGTTCACGCGCAGTTCATCGCGCTTCATGACCTTGGAGAGAAGGGTCCCTGGCTTCACCGAAATCAAATGGGCCGGCTTCCCGCCGCGCTGGTGCTGCATCGCCTTCGGAACCTGATTTTTAATATCTTGATAAAGGCTCCCGCCCGCCGCCACGTTCAACAACTGCATCCCGCCGCAAATTCCGAGGATCGGCATCTCTCTCTTAAGGGCGTACCGAACGAGTTCGCGCTCCAATGAAAATCGCTTCGGATCGATCGTCTTGAAGCGAAACCGCCTGCGCTCGCCGTAGAGCGCCGGGTCGATGTCGGGCCCGCTGCCGGTGAGGAGAAGACCGTCCAACCGATCCAAGATCAACCGCGCCGATCTGGAGGGGAGGTCGAGCGGCGGGAGGATCAGGGGAATCCCGCCGGTCGTCTCGATGGCATGAACATAGCGGTCGCGCAGAAAACAGGTCGCAATCTTGCCGCCGAACTCGGGGCGGTCGCCGCCGTTGTAATCGCTGGTGATGCCGATGATCGGTCTCATTTATTTTCGTTGCGCCTCCTTCAGTCCATAGAAATCGCCATCCGGATAGAGGATATATCCATCGACCTCTTTTTTCATCACGGCCACATTCATCGTATGCCAGAGGCTGACATAGGGGAGATCCTCCGCGACGATCTGTTGTACGTCCTCATAGATTGCCCTTCTTTTTTCCGGGTCGAGGGTGACCCTTCCCGCCTCGAGCAGCCGGTCGAGCCGGGGGTTTCGATAGAAGACCCGATTCGCCCCATTGGGCGGGATGCTCTCCGAGTGGAAGAGGTTGTAGTAGATATCGGGATCTTCGACCCCGACCCACGAGAGGGTAAAGAGTTGAAAGTGGCCCGATTTGATATCGCCGTAGAAGGTTCCCCACTCATAATTTCGGATCGTCACCTCAATTCCAACCTGAGAGAGCTGCTGTTGGATCACTTCGGCGACGCGGCGGGCCAGTTCGTTCTGAGAGGTCTTGTGAACAAGACTGAATCGGGGCGCCGGTCCGGGCGGATCGGGGAAGCCGGCTTCATCGAGCTGCTTCTTCGACCGATCCGGATCATACCGATTGTTTTTGATCGAAGAAGCATAGGCCCAGTGCGACGGTGCGAGGAGCCCGGCGGCGGGACGGGCCAAACCCTTGAAAATATATTCCGTGATCTCGTCGCGATTAATCGCCAGGGCGACGGCTTCCCGGACCGACCTGTTTTGGAGGACCGGATCTTTGAGGTTAAACCCGAGGTAGGTGTAGGTGGTGCTCGGGGCTTGAATGATCTTCAGCCGCGGGTTCTGCTGTAAACGGGGGAGGGCATCGGGCGGAAAGGCATTCTGGAGAAGATCGATGTTCCCCTTTTCCATCTCCAGAAGCCGGACGGAGTCTTCCGGAATGATCCGAAAAAGGAGCCGCCGGATGGCCGGAACGCCATCAAAATAATCCGAGAAGGCGGCCAATTCCACGGCGTCATCCGGATCATATCGAATGAATCGGAACGGGCCCGATCCGATCGGATGGGAGGAGAAAGCGCCGGGATTCTTCTCCGCCAGATGCCTCGGCACGATCCCGCGGGTCATCTCGGTGAGAAAGGGGGCGTGCGGCCGCTTCAAGATAAAGCGGATCGTCGCGGCATCGGGAGTCTCGATCCGGGAGAGGATCTCATAATTCTTTCTGTGGGGCGACGCCAACGCGGGGTCGAGAATGCTCTCGAAGGTGTAGCGGACGTCGTCGGAGGTGAGCGGGTGTCCGTAGTGGAATCGGACGTTCTTTTTGAGATGAAAGGTGTAGATGTTCTCTCCCTCCCTCTCCCATCGCTCCGCCAGGTCGCCGATTTTCCGGCCGGCGGGATCCGATCGAATGAGACGGCTGAAGAGGAGCTGGCCGATTCGCTCGGAATAGGCGTCGGTCGCCAGGCGAGGATCGAGTTGTGTCGGAGCCGACTCGATGGCGACGACAAAAGGGGAATCCGCCGGGAGAGGGGAAGCGCATCCCGCGGAAAGGAAGAGGAGGAAAATGAGAAAAGGAATCATAAAATGAAGAGAGGGGCACGGTCTTCCGTGCCCCTCTGCTGTTGTAGATTGATTGGAAAAAGGTTGAACTACGCCGATTTGATCCCCTTCTCCCGCTCGTAGAGGAGGACCGGCTGGCCGGTTCCGTTGATCACCTCTTCGGTGATGACGCATTCCTTCACGTTCTTGAGCGAGGGGAGTTCGTACATCAGCTCGAGCATCACCTCTTCCAAGATCGAACGAAGTCCGCGGGCGCCGGTCTTCTGCGCGAAGGACTTCTTTGCAACGGCGGCGAGCGCGCTATCGGTAAATTTCAATTTGACCTTCTCGAGGGAGAAGAGCTTCTCATACTGTTTGATGAGGGCGCTCTTCGGCTCGGTGAGGATGCGCATGAGGGCGGTCTCTTCGAGGTCTTCCAATGTGGCGGAGACCGGAAGCCGTCCGACGAACTCGGGGATCAGCCCGAACTTGATCAGGTCCTCCCCTTGAACCATCCTCAGGAGATCGCCCAGCCGGCGATCGGCTTTCCCCTTCACATCGGCGCCGAATCCCATCGACTTTTTGTGAATCCGCTGCTCGATGATTTGTTCGAGACCGACGAAGGCTCCCCCGCAGATGAAGAGGATATTGGTGGTGTCGACTTGGATGAACTCCTGGTGAGGATGCTTCCTTCCCCCTTGCGGCGGAACATTGGCGACGGTTCCCTCAATCAATTTCAGAAGGGCCTGCTGCACCCCCTCGCCCGAGACGTCGCGGGTGATGGAGGGCGACTCGCTCTTCCGGGAGATTTTGTCGATTTCGTCGATGTAGACGATTCCCTTCTCGGCCTTCTCGACATCATAATCGGCGGCTTGCAACAGCTTGAGGATGATGTTCTCGACATCCTCTCCGACGTAACCCGCTTCGGTGAGGGTCGTCGCATCGGCGATCGTGAAGGGGACATCGAGGATGCGGGCCATCGTCTGCGCCAGGAGGGTCTTCCCTGTGCCGGTCGGGCCGATCATCAGGATATTTCCCTTCTGCAGCTCAATTTCGTCGCTCTGCGCGTTGGTGGCGACCCGCTTATAATGGTTGTGAACCGCCACGGAAAGAAT
>JAHFEM010000093.1 GCA_023248505.1 Nitrospirota bacterium | reverse complement strand
CTGTTGCATACTGGGCCGTGATCTCAACGCCGGCCATTCTTCCATCTTTGAGATAGGGAGAGAGCTGGACACTCAGAATCCGCTTTGAGTCCCCTTTTTTGAAGATCTCTAACTTAAAAGGAGAGGGACTCCTTTGTCCGGACTTGAGGGCTTCGACCTGTCCGGAAAAGACGGAGAGTCCCGCCGGAGGTAGGAGCCGGGAGAGCGGCATCTTATGAAGTTCCTCTTTCTCGTAACCGAGGAACCGAGCAAATTCGGGATTGCTTGAAACGATACGGCCATTCAGATCCAACCCCGCAGTCAATGGGTGCTCCGGATCGGTCGAAGGGGCGGTGGAGATCGAGGTCGTTATCGTCTGCTGGGGGATAAAAGGGGTGATCAGCTTCGCTATCGTTAAGAAGAGCTCTCGATCCTTCGGTGTCATCGCATTGGGTTTTGCGAAGCCGATCGAGAACGATCCGAGCACCTTCTCCCCGGATTGTAGGGTTGATCCGGAAAAGGTTTGGATGTTCATCCCACGGATGACCTGACCGACAAAGATCGGATCTTTAGAAATTTCATGAGAAAAGAGATTGGGACCGTTTTGAAGGATGATGGTCGGCAGTGACTGCCAGGCGCGAGGGATCACACCGTTTTTCCCAAAATCCTTCGGCATTCCGCGGTAAGAGAGCAACACCCACTCTTTCCTCTTTTCCTCTCGGCTGAAAAGGAGAAGAGCATCGGCCCCCATCACTTTGGAAATTTGATCTAAAAGGAGATTTAAGAATTTCGGTGGATCGCGGACCAACCCGGCATGATCCGCCATAACTTGTAAAATCGGGTCGAGTTTTTCAAAGGGGGAGGATGGCGCAGGGTTCTCGATTAAAAGAGGCTGATCATCGGCCGATTTACTGAAGGAGCCTCCCGTTTCCTCCTCCATTGGGACAGGTGCTTGTTCTTCGGACATCCTTAATCCTTACTCGCTCACACCCTTGATCCTTCCAATATCGATCGTTCTTACCTACGCGATAGTAAGGGGGTGGAACTTCCTTTCCTGGCCAGTTCAAGAGTGAGGAGATATGTCGAAACTGAATTAACCCAGAGGAACGACAGTGGATACCATGATCGGCGCTGACTGTAACATAGCTGCCTCTGAATGTCAAAAAGATTTGAAGAGCTCGTGATTGGATCGGTCGTGAACCGATTTCCGAAGCGGTCCTCCGGAGAGGCCTTACGGTGATTTCGGTCTCCGCCATCCATCGCGTCTCGCGGGAGATTCAGGCGACTTCCCTCTCATTTTCATAAAGAAGAGGTCGCTCCCGCGCCCTTAACCACTGCTCTTTGGGAATGTTCATAAAGATGCGGACAATATCAGGATCGAACTGGATTCCTGCCGAGCGTATAATTTCCGCTCGGGCCGCCTCGAAGGGAAGCGCCTTTCGATAGGGGCGATCGGAGGTCATCGCATCGAGCGCATCGACGACCGCAAAAACACGCGCACCAAATGGAATCTCCTCTCCCTTCAGGCCTCGTGGATAACCGGTGCCGTCATAACGCTCTTGATGGCTGTATACGATTTCGGATGCTTCATTTAAAAAGTCGATTTTCGAGAGAAGCCGCTTCCCGAGCTCCGCATGGGTCATCATGATCTCCATCTCCTGTTTCGTCAGCTTTCCGGGACGGAGCAGGATATCGTCGGGAATACCAATCTTCCCAATATCATGAAGATAGACCCCTCGCTCTAAAATCTCCAATTCCTGCCCGCTCATGCCGAGGGTGCGCCCCAATAGGAGGGCATAATGGGTCACCCGCCTTGAGTGAGCGTGTGTGCCGATATCGCGGGTGTCGAGCGCGGAACCGAGCGCTTCGAGGGTTGCCCGATAGCTCGCTTGAATTTTCCTCAGAGCTTCATGCAGTTCGTGGGTTCGCTCTTCGACCATTCTTTCAAGGTGAAGCTGGTATTCCCGGTTCTCGATGATCAGTCTTCGACGATGAAGCGCTTTCTCAACGCTGAGGATGACTTCGTCGAGGTTAAATGGCTTGATCAAGTAATTATCGGCTCCCAATCGCATCGCCTCAATGGCAGTCTCAGCGGCATGGACGGCGGTGACCATAATAAAAGACAGATCGGGATAAGATCCCTTCGCCTCTTTCAGCAAATCGATCCCCGACATGCCGGGCATCAGAATATCGGATAAAACCAGATGAAAAGGCCTCTCCTTTAATAAGGAAAGCGCCCGCTCCCCCCCCTCGGCACGATGACACTCATACTCTTCGCTAGAAAGCACCTCGAAGAGGATATCGCGGATATTTTCTTCATCATCCACAATTAAGATGATTCCTTTTTTTCCCATCATAGAGTCCAAATTATTTAGAAATACGCTCCGTATTCTAAAATAAAAAAGCCGATGCTGTCAATGATGGTCCGAGCCTGTTCGTCTCGTCGGATACCCGTTCAATGCTTGTTCCCTATAAGAGCGAAGAAGGAAGATCTCCCAGAACAAATCGATAAATCTGGACCCGATGAGGATGTAAAGGTCGGTCCCGGCTCAATGGCCGAGCGTGGGTTCTCCCTCAACCCGATCAAAGTTCCCAAAAAAAAGAGGGAGCTTTCGCTCCCTCTTTTGGGACATTGAAGATTCCCGCTGCAAGCAGCGGGAATGCGGCGCGCTATGCGTGTTCAATCACTTTTTCCTGCCGAGACTTCTTTCATAGAGAAGCACCAACCAGGCTTCTTCTTCGGTGATCACGCTCCCGACCATCGGCATCATGGCCGTTCCGGGACTTCCATGCTTGATCACCCAGAAAAGCTCCCCATCGGTCCGCATCGCATGAAAGGCGGAGTTGGTGAAATTTCGAGGAGGAGGGTCCAGCCCAGCCGCAGCCAGACCCTCTCCGGTTCCTTCTTTTCCATGACAAGTAAAACAGGTCCCTTTTCCCTCGAAAAGCGACTTCCCCTTCGCGATGTTCTCCGGGGTCGGCTTCAGAGGACTCTGAAGCCCTTGAGCCTCTTTCAGCCGATCCGAAGGAACTCTCGGTCTTGATAGTTGCTCTTCAGCCGCCATGGCGGCTGAAGAGCAGATCAAGACAAAAAGGAAAAGAATCGGGAAAAGCTTTCTAGACACGCTTACAATCCGAGCAACAGACTATGGTTGGGTAGCAAGGCTCCGCTCGAAGAGAATCACCAGCGCCATTTCTTCCTCGCTGATGATAGCGGGGGCGTATGCGATCATCCCGGTCCCAGGGCTGCCGTTCTTGATCACCCAAGCCATTTCGCCTTCGGTCTTGGTTGACGGAAATTTAGGATTGTGGAAGTTCCTGGGAGTGGGATCGAGCGCCGCGCCGGCAGGTCCGTCGCCGCGTCCTTCATTCCCATGGCAGGTAAAGCAGGTCCCTTTGCCGGTGAAGATTTCTTTTCCCTTGGCGATATTCTCAGGGGTCGCCTTCATCGGGTTCTTCCAAGCCTTCGCCGCTGCCATCTGGTCTGCAGGAACCCGGGGGGCAAGGGGATCTTTCTCTGCCGCTGAGCCAACGTTCACAGTAAATGCTGTTGCAACGAGCATTGCCAAACCGATCCGTCCAAACTTCATCTCTTCCTCCTTGTTATCTCACTGAAGCTCTATTGTCTGGTGTTACTGATTCGATATTGCTGGTGCCTGTTTTTGAGAGATTCAGAAAATCAATAACACTCGCTCCCACGCTCTGACTTAAAATACTCGGCTGGAATGGCAAGTGACCTTTTTGGAATAACAAGCCGATACTATATCGATTGGCCCCAGGGGTGTCAAGTGTTTTTTGCTTGCTTGACACCTCTTCCACGATTCAGTAAGATCGGCTCACTTAAATAGGGAATCCGACGAATGCTCTTTCAAAGAAACACCTTTATCGCCGCGCTCCTCACCGCTTGCCTCTTTGCCTGTTCCCGTCGTCCTCCGGAAGGGATGATCGCCGTTCCGGCCGGTGATTTCATCATGGGGACCGATGAGGTCGACGAGGAGCACTACGCGGAAGAGCAAGGGATCGTCAAGCCGTGGTTTGTCGATGAAGGCCCGGCCCACAAGATCTATCTCCCGCTCTATTATATCGATCGCACCGAAATAACCAATGCTCAATATGCCGAATTCGTCCGGACAACGCGGCATGCTCCACCCAGCCATTGGGAAAAGGGGGATTATCTGAAAGGAAGTGATCGTTATCCGGTCGTCATGGTCCGCTGGCAGGAGGCACAGGACTATTGTCACTGGAAGGGGGGCCGGCTGCCAACCGAGGCCGAGTGGGAGAAAGCGGCGCGGGGGAACGATGGGAAAAGATATCCCTGGGGAAATGATTTTGATCTACTGAAGGCAAACATCGGCGGACAATCTCAGGATCTGACCCCGGTCGGCCGTTATCCCGCAGGCCAGAGTCCCTATGGCGCGCTGGACATGGCCGGGAACGTCTGGGAATGGACGGCCGATTGGTACCGCCCCTATCCTGGCAGCAAATATCAAAGCAGGGAATATGGAAAACCGATCAAGGTCATTCGAGGCAATTCGTGGTCGACCATCGGCCATTTCCCTCCGGAAGTCCAGAAGGAATTGGTAAAGCATCATTCGACCGCCACCTTTCGTCTCTTTGCCCCTCCCGATTCCACGATCAGCGATGTCGGGTTTCGCTGTGTTCGGCCGAGCTCGTCCAATTCTTAATAAGGAAAGACGATGCCTTCCTCTGAACCCCCGCTCTTGACGCCGGATCTCCCGGATCGCGATGATCCGAAAGAGGCGGTTCGTCTCGTCGATCAGCTTTCAGGCCGGATCAAAACCTTCAAGGTCGGCTCTGTCCTCTTGACCGCCGCCGGGCCCTCCCTCAGCGGAAGGAAGATGATGCGCAAGACGGTGGAGACCCTTCGAGAAGCCGCACTTCGTGAGCAGATTCCCGCTCCCCTCCTTCAGTCGAAGAATCCGACCGAGACAATCTTGCGGGAGATGGAATCAGCCGAATGATTTCCATACGGGAATCGAGATCAAAACCCCTTTCTCCGGATCACCCCGGTAGGGCCCCTATCATTGAAGTCCTTCCCACAAAGGGGGAGGGGGCGATGGGGCTCTTTGAGCGCTGTCAATGGAAAGGACCGGCGGTTCTCTTCGAGGGGGCGCGGGGAGGGTGGTTCGATGGACATTTTTCGCTCCTGGCAGGGACCCCGTTTGCTCAATTCCAGAGCAAAGCGGAAACGAGCCGATTCGATTATCTCGGCGAAGGGGAGAGATATTCTCTTTTTCAGAAGGGCAATCCGCTTGCCCACCTTCAGCAGTGGCTCGATCGGTTTCAATCTCCGCCGGCCGAAGGATCGTTTTCAGAAATTCCATTTCTGCAAGGAGGCGCAGCCGGTTTTTTCAGCTATGATCTGGTTCGTCAATGGGAGCGAATTCCCTCGCCGCCGGTCTGGAATCCGGCGCTCCCCGATACTTTCTTTCTGTTTTTTGATCTTTTCATTCTCCTCGATCATGAGAGGGAACAACTTCTTCTGGTCTACAACCCCCTTCCTGAAATAGAACTGGGAGAATCGGAGGAATCCGCCCGCAGAAAAGGGCGGGAAAAGATCGCCGATCTGCGAGCAAGACTGATCGGTTCCCCTTCTCCGCCTGAAATCGAGAGGCAAGCCCCCCCGCCCACCATCGCGGGGGATATCTCGCAGGAGGAGTATATCGAAATGGTCCTTCGGGCGAAAGAGTACATCGCCGCCGGGGATATTTTTCAGGCGAATCTCTCGCACCGCTTCCGGCTCGTTTCTTCTCCCCTCCCCTCCTTCGCGCTCTACCGGCGGCTCCGAGAGATCAACCCCTCTCCGTTCTCCGCTTATCTTGACTTGGGAATCGTCCAGATTGCAAGCGGCTCGCCCGAACGGCTCGTTCAGGTGAAGGCATCGAGAGGAAAACGCCTTATCTCAACCAGGCCGATCGCGGGAACCCATCCTCGTGGGAAAGATGAGGCGGAGGATGAGCGGATGGTCCGCGCCCTCTACCAGAGTAAAAAGGAGCGGGCAGAACATCTGATGCTTGTCGATCTGGAGCGCAACGATTTGGGCAAGGTCTGCCGCTACGGCTCGATCCAAGTGGATGAATTGATGTCGCTTGAAAAGTACTCGCACGTATTCCATCTGGTCTCGAATATCCACGGAGAGCTTCGGCCGGAGGTGGCGTTGATGGAGGCCTTCCAGGCCCTCTTCCCGGGGGGAACCATTACCGGGGTTCCCAAAATCCGTTGCATGGAAATTCTCTGCGAATTAGAGAAACGCGCCCGGGGGATTTACACCGGCGCCCTCGGCTATATCGGCTTCACGGGAGAGATGGATCTGAACATCGCCATCCGAACATGGGTCCGGCAGGGAGAAGAAATGACCTTTCAAGTGGGGGCCGGCATTGTCGCCGATTCGGATCCGGAGAAAGAATACCAGGAAACCCTTCAAAAGGCGGCGGCTTTGGTAAAGGCACTGGAAACAGAGAGTAACGGCTTTTAAATGTGGATCTTCCTTCACGATCGGTTCGTCCCAAGGGAAGAGGCGAAGATCTCCGTCTTCGATCACGGCTTTTTGTATGGAGATGGTCTCTTCGAGACCCTCCGCGCCTACGATGGGACCATCTTCCGTCTCCCTCAGCACCTGGAGCGGCTGGCCCGGTCGGCGCGGCGATTGGAACTCCCCCTTCCTCCCTTCTCACAGCTCGAAAAAATCCTCTACGATACCCTGATGCGAAACGCGCTTCGAGATGCGCTCCTTCGTCTCACGATCACGCGTGGAGAGGGAGAGATCGGCCTCGATCCGGCCCTTTGCGAAAAACCGACCCTCGTCGTCACCGCCCGCTCGTTCACCGGCTATCCGCCGGATGATTATCTCAACGGGATCTCCGCCAACCTCGTTCAAGTACGACGCAACGCGCCATCGGCCCTCGACCCGGCGATGAAATCAACGAGTTTTCTGAATAACATCATGGCCAAACTGGAGACAAAAAAAAAGGGGGCGGTTGAAGGACTTTTTCTGAGTCTTGAAGGATATCTTTGTGAGGGAACGATCAGCAATCTTTTCTGGGTTCGACGGGGAAGGCTGGAAACGCCTTCGCCGGAGGTGGGTCTCT
>JAHFEM010000092.1 GCA_023248505.1 Nitrospirota bacterium | reverse complement strand
CGATTCCGCCGTGGCAGGTGGTGCAACGATCGGCCCGATTCAGGTGCTCATTCCAGATTTGCTGCACTTTCAGCGGGGTGCCGGCCACTTTCGGATCGTTCGTCACCTTGGCTAGCTTTTCATGGTAGGCGGCCTGATACTTTTTCCATTCCGGGGTCTGCTCACGATAGGCGAACATTCCGAGTTGGAAAAGAACCAGGACGCTGAAGATCGCGAACAAAGCATGTTTGACCATAACGAGATCGATCCCTTCCTATTTTTTCTGCTTTTCTTTCTTGAAAGCGTTCTCAAGCCAGATGGTGACTCCGAGGAAGAGCCCCATGATGAGCAGGGTCCCGACCGTGAGGAAAATCCCAATTCCCAATCGGTCATTCATATTATTCCCTCCAAGTAGCGCCTTAAATCTTAAACCAGGGGGTCACCAATACGTATTTGATGCTCGCAAGCAATCTCAAGAAGATTTTCAGCGGCACACCGAGCATCGACAGGAAGAGGAACATCATCAGGTTGTACCGGACAAACCCCAACGAATTGTAAAATTTTCTCATAAAGAGAAATGGAATACCGAATCCGACCGCGTAATACCCGAGGAAGAAGACCCAAGTCAACAGGTTGGCAACCGTCACGGCATAACGGCCGAGCGTAACGAGAGGGGTCTGCGTCAGTCCAAGCGTCTTTTCGAGAATGACCTCCAGATCGACAAGGCCCCCTGTAATCGGTTTATGCGCATGCCAATTGTCCCACGGCCAATACCACGACCAATCCAGACCCCGGAACCAGACGCCGATGACGATCAAGATGTACCAGAGGGCCAGCCCGAAGCTGAAACCCAATACGGCGAATTTTCTCTCAGAGAAGGTATAGTAGCCCTTTCCGCGCGGGTTGGGATCGATATAGGGAAGAAGAACCAGTCCAACGATGATCAATGAGGGGAGGACCACCCCGGCCAGCCACGGATCAAAATAGACCAAAAGCTCCTGGAGACCGAGAAAATACCAGGGGGCCTTCGTCGGGTTCGGCGTCGTATCGGAGCTGGCCAACTCCTCCAGGGGCGCGGGAGAAATAATCGAGAGGAAGAGAAGACCGGCGGTGATGACCAACATCGAGATCAATTCGAGGTAGACCAGATTCGGCCAAACCAGGACGTGATCTTCCGGCCCCATCTTCTCGGCCGCCGTCTTCTTGATTAAAGCGGCCAGCCCGCCCGAATTTCCGTCACGCTTCGGAAGCGTTCCAAGCGTTGTTTCTTTTTCAGCCATGTTTCTTCCTCAAACCAAAACGATTGAAGCTCCCGCCGAAAACGGCGGGAACCTTCGACCCGAGACGATAAAACAACCTATTTTGATCGCGCGTGTCGGATTAAAGCGGTCCCGAGAATCCGTCTTTCCGGATCCTCCAAAAGTGGACGGCCATGAAGAGGGCCATGACCAGCGGCAATCCGAGACAATGAAGGACATAGAACCGAAGCAGGGCGCTCTGCCCGACGACCGTTCCCCCCAGCAAGACGAACCGGACGTCGTTGTTGACGGTCATGCCGAGTTCCGGTCCGAACGGTCCCGCATTCCCGACAAGCGGGGTTGCCTCGGCCATCTTGCTTCCGACCGTGACCGCCCAGAGGGCCAGCTGGTCCCAAGGAAGCAGATACCCTGTCCAACTCATGACCAGGGTCACGACCAACAAGATCACGCCGACCACCCAGTTAAACTCTCTTGGGGGCTTGTATGATCCGGTCAAAAAGACCCGGGTCATGTGCATCCAGACGGAGAAGACCATGGCATGAGCGGACCACCGGTGGAGATTTCTAAAAAGGCCGCCGAAATAAATCACCGTTCCCAAATCTTTGATGTCGTTATAGGCCCGACGGGTGTCGGGCACATAGTAGAACATGAGGAAAACGCCGGTGATCGCCAGCATGACGAAGAAGAAGAAGGTCAACCCCCCCAGACACCAGGTAAATTTAATCTTCAATGCGCCGCGACGAACGCGAACCGGATGGAGATGGAGGATGACGTTGCTGAACATCACCAACGCGCGATTGGCGTCGTTGTTCGGGAATCCGTGACGGAAGATCGACTTCCAGACCTGCGTCTGCGTCACATTCTCCCGAATCTGGTCAAGTAACTTATTCATTCCGAATGGCTCTCCTTTTCCACTAAATCTTCAAGAAGAATGGAGGAACTTCCCGACCCGCTTCCTCAACCATCAACCCTTCATCCGTCCCCTTGGGGTCCGGGTCCTGGCGCTGGTTGAAATTGACGACAATTTGACCGTCGACGGGATCCAACGAGATGGCCGCTCTCCAGAGGGTCCGAGGCGCCGGACCGCCGACCACGTTTCCAGTGACGTCATAGATGCTCCCATGGCAGGGGCATCGGAAGCGTTTCTGATCATCAAACCAGTTGGGAGTGCAGCCGAGATGACGGCAGATCGCCACCAGAACATACATTCCGCGTTCATTCCGCACCACCCAGATCTGGCGCTCTTTCTTCAGCTTGTTGTCAACGCCGATCCCATAATCTTCAGGTTTTCCGATCTTAAAGACCGTCGGCGGCTCATAAAGGACATTCGGAAACATGTACCGGAGGGCGCCGACGCCGGTCCCCCCGAGTGCTGCGACAAATCCACCCCAACCAATCCCCAGACCCATGAGAGTGAAAAACCGCCTCCGGCTGACATCCGCCTGCTGCGGATTCTGAGGGCCCTCTTTCTTGCCACCGGGAATCATATCCGAACCTCCTCCCCACCGCTTCAACGCGGTGGTGTGTTCCTCATTAATATGGATCTAAACCGGAGATCTCATTTCTTTTTTTTGCGCGAAATCTCTTTCTTCTTCTTTTGTTTCTTTTTCTTAAAAAATCGGAAATAAGCAATCACGCCGATCAGGAGACCGAATCCGCCCGTCCAGTAAATCCATGCAAGGGGAGAGGCCTTTCCAGGAGCGCCGAAATTAACGGTGGCGCCCCGATAGGTCATCTTATCACCGACTGTAAATGCGGCGGTGATCTTCTTCACCTCCGTTCCCGAGGTGACGGTAATCTCATCACCGAGATTATCGTCGTGCAGGTGAAAGAGAACCTCGTAATAACCTTTTCCTTCTGCCCGCCTTTATGCTCTAGGAGCACCTCCGCGCCCTTCAGGGCGTTTCCCTCTGCGTCCCGAACATAGCCGGAGATAACATATCGATGATCGGCTTCGTGTGTTGCAAAAGCAGGGTTGGGTAAAATATTTATAAGGGAAAGAATGAAGATAAGGAAGATCACGAATTGCATTCCATCAGGATAATTCCCCCGGAAAGACGCTTCGGGGCGGCCAAATCGCCGTATCATAAATCAGCTGAAGAAATATGTCAATAATCGCGATGCGCTTCCTGACCCCTCTCTCCCCCAAATCGAGCTGTTTTCCTGCGGGACGCTTCACCGCGGCCGTCTTGGTTTCAAGAATCCGTTCGTGAAATCCCCCCGGCCCGGATCGAGATCACCGGCGGCCCGCCCGCGCTTCGTCTCACCGTCGCATAGGAGGCCGCGTTGCGCGATACATTTCGTATCGTGCGCGCTCTCCGCCGCTTTCGGCGGAGAGCTTCAATATTTTTTTCTCCCGCCGCGATCGCCTCCTGAGTCCGAGGAGGCTTTTTTAAGGGCGGCTCTTGTGGTAGACAAGATCAGGACCCCTGAGCCACCACCGCGGCAGGAAGAAAATCAAAAAACGAAAATAAGAAAATGCATCGGTTATCGATCGTTAAGAAAGAGGTCATCGATCATCCATCAGGACTGTCGATGCCCGGGGTCCGTGCTCGCCCCCTGAGCGGCGTCCTTCCCCTGCCCGCCCTGTTGGACTCCATCCGGCGGCGGCCCTTTTAAGGTGCTCAAATAGAGCGTCACCGCCAAGGCAGCCTCATCCGGCAAATCCAAATTCGGCATCCGGGTGTGGGGTTTAAACGACAACGGATTTCGAACCCACCGGTAAATAAATTGCGGTTGCAACATAAAACCGGCCCGGCTTAAATCGGGACCGAGCTCCCCTCCCTTTCCTTTAATGCGGTGACATGCAATACATCCAAAATCCTCAAAGGTCTCTTTCCCCTTGTCGATCATCTCCTGACGCACATCGTCATCCGGCACCTTCGACGCGACAAGCGTGACGAACTCCGTCTCCTGAACCGGGGGGGTTCGGGCCCTGGTCGTTTGGTACGGTTTATCCTTATCAAACTTGACCGGCTCTCCCTTATATTTATGGAGGGTCCGGATATAGGCGACCAGCGACCAGATTTCTTCCTCGGAAAAGTGTTTTCCCCAGGAGGGCATGATTGGCGCAAGATCGACCCCGCGGCCCCCCTTCTCGATGACTTCATAAATCTCCTGGTTCGTAAGTTTTACCATGTACTGTTCGCTTTTGTCGGTCAGGTCGCGCGCATGGGGGTCCAGGTTTTTTGCGTTATATCCGTTTCCCTGGCCGCTCGATCCATGACACGGGGTGCAATATCGATCGAAAAGATGCCTGCCCTTGGCGACGTGTTTATCTTGGAATACAAACGAAAACACAACCCCGCCAACGACGAGAATAATCGCAGGAATCAGCACGAATTGCAGCTTCTTCATCCCTTAGCTTTCCTTTCCGCCTAAAAGAAACATCATTTCGGCTTCCCATTCCCGTTCCGGTAGCTCCGGGCAATCCACCATTCCACGCCGACCACAACGATGAGAAAGAGGGTCGGATAGATGAAGCGGTCCTTGGAGGGGGACACTTCCAGGAGGACGGAGTACCAGGCCGACAGGGACCTCTGCGCGTCATGCTCGCCATTCGAACCATCCCAGGCGGTGAACGCAATAGGGTAGAACTTTCCCGCCTCTATTTGCAGATCATTCTCTTTATCCTCGGTGACGAGCGGCCGCTTAAAGACAGCCCGGTATTGGCCGTTGTTATAGGTTCCCTTTCCTTTAAATTGCCAGTGCGCCTCTTCTTGCGGCTTGATTCGAAGGCCGACCCGAACCTCTGTACCGTTCGCATTGAACTCATCTATTTTATTGGCTCCGGCATTCCAGCGTGCAACGTAAACAGGATGGGCGAGATCTCCCATGATGAAATAAGGTTTCTCATTCCCTTCCTTCATCCGGGTCGGAAATTGAATCGCGACGGCATCATCAAAGATCTCAGGAACCGCATCGCCGGCGGCCGGCGCCGCCACGCTCTTTGTCGGATCGTCCCAGATCACAAGGAGCGCGAACTCTTTTTCGTTGTACATCCCCTTGACCGTGACCATGTCGACGGTGGGGGTAAACATACGGGGATCGATGGTGACCTGCCCCACCAACGGGAAGCTGTACCGCTGCAGGCTCTCCCAGCGAGGATCCTCCGGACTGTCCGCGACGTCGCCGGAAACGAGCTTTGCGACGACGGCGACATCCCACTCCGGCCTTCTTCCCGGATACTGCGAAAGAGAATTGACATAGTTCGCAAGATCCCAGCTCTTTTCGTTGTCGAGGGTCTTCTCAAAGGACGGCATCGGGGTCCCCATCAGCCCGGTATTGATCCGGGTGTAGATATCCTTCGGCTCGTTCCCCGATCGGAAGGTAAAGCCCTTGGTCAGGTTTCTCGGTTGAACGGGACGCCCCCAGTTGTCCTTCAGCGTCGGCGCGAGCGGTCCGTTGCCCCGCCCCTCCGGGCCATGACACATCATGCAGCCGACCTTATTGAAAAGGTCCTTCCCTTTCTCGATGCTCTCTTTCGAAGGTTTGACCTCCGGCCCGAAGGTGATCTGCTGGGGAGACTCGCTGGCAAATTGCGCGGCGAAGGTTTTGACATACTGAATCGCCGAGCGGATCTCATTCTCCTTTAAAAGGCTCGCCCAGGCCGGCATTCCTGTGCCCGGAAGCCCGTTGGAAACGACCTTGAAGAGATCCTCATCGGTCGGCAGGCTCCCGTGGTGAGTCGTCTTATATTTGAAGAGACCCCGCGTGAAATCTCTCGGCCTCGGCTTGAATCTCTCGGCCGCCGGACCGTCGCCCGCCCCGGCTTCTCCGTGACACCCGAGACATCGCTTCACGTAAACGGTTTTTCCGAGCTCGACGCTGACCTCCCCCTTCGTGTCCTGTCCCTTCTTCGGCTCGCTGGGAGCCCCTTCATCGGCCCGGACGGGTGAAACGGTCGCCGCGAAAATCAAAAAAAGAGTAAATCCATATTTCGTGATCGCTTTTTTCAACATTGGATTCCTCATCAAAACGATCGACTCCCCTTCTATTCCCACGTCCTGGGCGCAAACCCGGTATACTCGGAGAGAAAAAGGATCACCTTCCACCGCTGCTCATCTGTGAGCATGTCCTCCCATTTCGGCATCGCCGAGCTCCACGGGGTCGATTCCTGCGGAAGACTAATCCCTCCGGTGCTGACTCTCCAAAAGAGAAACGATTCCTGAAGCATGGGAAGCACGGTCGGGTCTTGGAAGTTGGCCGGCTTCGGATTGAACCCATGCGCAAAAATCCCATTGCCGTCGAGCAGGTCTCCATGGCAGAAGATACAGTTCTGATAAAAAACCTTTTTCCCCTCCTCAACGTTTTTCCGAAAGGTATCCTTGTCTTCGACACGGAAGGGGTTGTAGAGACCGGTGAATTCCACAGGGGGAGCGGGATGAATGACCCGTGAATCTAAGGGCGGCTCCATTTTCTTATTGAACTTCTGATACGATCCAAACCAGACGACCAACGGCATGGCCACCAGGAGAACATACCGTCCCCCTTTGGCCATTCCCCCTTCCACCCCCCCGCCTAAAAAGGTAAAAATAGGGGTGATGATCGCGTCCTTGATGTTATAAAACAGGGTCAAATACATGATCGACCCGGACAGGGCCATGCACATATACATAAAAATGACGCTGAACGGGATAGGAGGACGAACGACATATTTCAGGATAAGATAGAATCCCAACAGGGATAAGGCGACCCTGGCTCCAGGAGGAATCTTCTCTTTCTTCATTTTGTCCATCTGTTCACCTTTATCGCCTGATCATTAAACATGCATCCCGCGTCGCATTCCCCGCAGCTTGCTGCGGGGTAAGACGCGGGGATATAAAAAGATATTTTCTCATCTCGGGTCGAAGCTTCCCCGCCGCTT
>JAHFEM010000091.1 GCA_023248505.1 Nitrospirota bacterium | reverse complement strand
AAATCGGATCAAATTCGTGATCGTTTAGCGAGATCGGGTGTGGTCATTGAAGATCGTCCGGATGGGACAACGCGGGTGAAGCGATGAGCCGTAGAGAGGGGCCTCCAAAAAAGCAGCGACCCTCAGGGGAAGGCGAAGAGGCGGTGATCTATGGGATCAATCCGGTCCTGGAGGCGCTCCGGGCGAAGCGGCTGAACAAGGTCTTCCTTGCGCCGGGGCGGGGCGGCCAGGAGGTCGATGAGATCCGGTCTCAGGCCCGGCAGCAGCGGACGACGCTCCAGACCGTGGCGCGCGATGTCCTCGACCGGATGGCCAAAACCGCCAAGCACCAGGGAGTGGTCGGCCTTCTCTCGTCACAAAGCTATAGCGATCTGGATGAGATCCTGGAGTCGGTGCGACGATCTGGGGAGCCTCCTTTTCTCTATATCCTCGATGAGATCGAGGACCCGCGCAATCTGGGGGCGATCATCCGAACGGCCGACGCGGTGGGGGCGCACGGGGTGATCATTCCGGAGCGGCGCGCCGCGGGGTTGACCGGGGTCGTCTCGAAAACGTCTGCCGGCGCGTTGGTTCACGTGCCGGTGGCGCGGGTGGTAAACATTTCAGCCACAATCGACCGGCTGAAGAAAGAGAACATCTGGACAGTCGGAATTGAGGCGGGGGCGCCGACTTCTTACTTGGACTATGATTTCGCCGATCCGGTTGCGATCGTGGTCGGAGCGGAAGGGAAAGGGGTCCATCAGAAAGTCCTCGAGCACTGTGATCAAATCGTCTCGCTTCCGATGCGAGGGCATGTCTCTTCGCTCAACGTCTCGGTCGCCGTCGGGGTGATTTCATATGAAGTATTAAGACAACGTCAAGAAAGATTCAAGAAAGGAGCAACGTAATGGAAGTATCACGCGAGACACATCTAAGGCTGGCGTTTGTTCTCTGGGCGCTGGTAGGCACCGGTCTGCTGGTTGCCGGAGGGGTCTTCCTCTTCGGCGGCCGGACAATGAGCGAACTCGATCCGGCACGGGGTGCGCCGGGGATGGCCGAAGGGATCGGATTGGTGATCGCGCTGGCCGTCGGCTTCGCCAAAGGGAGTTTTGTTCTGCCGAAGGTGGCGCGAAAAAACGTCGCCCGGATTGAACAGCTCCCCGAGAAGAGCCCCATTTACATGACATTCAGCTTAAAGAGCTGGCTGTTAATTTTGGCGATGATCCTGATCGGCCGAACGATCCGCTTCCTGGGCGCGCCGCACCTGGTGATCGGCACCATTTATGTGGCCGTCGGCTTTGCCCTGGCGCTGGGGAGCCGGAGCTATCTGGTTGCTCCGTCGGTCCGCCCATTGGAAAAAAAGATCCCTTCCTGATAGAGGAGGAGGGTTATTCGAACAAAAAGGAGGAGAGAGAATGCCTGCAAGCGAATCCGAATTCAAAGGGAACCCGATGTTGGTCTTAAGCCAGGGACCCGATGATAAGTTTCCGTTTCAGTTTGGATTGAAGAAAGCAAAACTGATCTTGGAGAACATCGACGAGATCAAGAAGTTCGTCGAGAAGCACTCTAAATAAAAGTTCATTTCGCGCACTGTTGATCGTGATGATCGAGATGTAAGGAGCCCGCGCTCTAAAGTGCTCGTAGGTGACGGACCGGACCTACCCGGCCCGCGACCTTACTTCAGGTAGTGACGCATTTTGAAATTTCTCAGTACGTCATGCCCGCGGAAGCGGGCATCCAGAGGTTTTAAATCACTGGATTGCGTTCCGCGAAGCGATCGGAGGCGCTGTGCGCATCAAGTGGGTTCCAGGCGCTTTGCGTTCCGCGAAGCGATTGGAAAGCGCCGACGCGCGCAATTGAAACAGGCGCTTTCCCGCCTTCGCGGGAATGACACCTAAAAAAAGAACCGAATTGACCCACTACCTACATTCAAAACGGCTTGACAACGATTTTTGAAACGGATAAGATTTTAGACCGATATGCGGGAGTAACTCAGCGGTAGAGTGCAACCTTCCCAAGGTTGAGGTCGCGGGTTCAAATCCCGTCTCCCGCTCCAATTTGTTTCGGTAGTTTGTAAGCGCTGCATGAGGCTTCGGTGTAATCACCCGCGACCCTGCGGGTTCGACGGCGCGCCGATCTGGTGGCGAGGCCGCAAGATCGGACTTCAAATAGAGCGAAGCTTCCGTCAGAATCAGCCGGGATCCCCGTGAAGGATCCCGGCTTTTTTGCGCCGAGCCGAGACGATATCGGATATACCGAAAGGAGCGGACCACGATGGGATGGAGTGACGGGAAGCCGCGCTTTCCATTTTTGCCGGAGGAGCAGCCGACGCGGATTTATCTTCTCCGTCACGGCGAGGTGACGACCTTCGAGCGGAAGACCTTTAACGGCCATACCGATGTCGGCCTGACGCCGCGGGGACTCTCTCAGCTTGAAGAGATCGCAGCGCGCCTTGCCTCTTGTCCGATTCGGGCGGTCTACACGAGCGATCTTCAGCGAAGCGTTCGAGGGGGAGAGGCCATCGCGAAGGCATGCGATATCCCCCTCTTCCAGATGCCGGAGCTAAGGGAGAAGAATTTTGGGCGCTGGGAGGGATGGACCGCCCAGGAGATCTCCCGCCGAAATCCGGGGGAGTGGTCGATCTGGCTTTCCGATCCGGCCGAGAGCCGCCCTGAAGGGGGAGAAACTTATCGGGAGGTCGGAGAGCGGGCGCTCTCCGCCCTTGAGGTCATTTTAAAGAAGCATGCGGGAGAGGAGGTCGCAGTTGTCGCGCACGGCGGAGTGAACCGCGTCCTTCTCGCCGATGCGCTCGGTCAATCCTCTTCGGCCCTCTTTTCGATCGAGCAGAAATACGCCGCGCTGAACATCATTGATTATTTCAAGAACAAGGCCGTGGTGAAGCTGGTCAACGGCTGAGTGCGGGATCGATCTTCCCTGTTTGACAATAGGGGGGCGAGTAGGATAAAAAGGAACGAATCTAAATTGGAGAGGACAGGAATTATGGGGATCAGCATGAAGGTTCCAAAAGAGATCCTTTTAGAGAGCCATCTGCCGGGATTGGGAGAGCCCACGCGGGGGAAGGTGCGCGACATCTACGATCTCGGCGACGCATTTCTCTTCGTGGCGACCGACCGTATCTCGGCCTTCGACGTCGTCCTGCCGGAAGGAATTCCCGGCAAAGGGTACGTCCTGACCCAGTTCTCCCTCTACTGGTTCGATTGGTTTTCCAAGAAGGAAGATTCGATCCAGAACCATGTCCTCACCGCGGCGTTCGACCGCTTTCCCGTGAAGTGCAAGCCCTATCGTGAAGTGCTGGAAGGGCGGAGTATGCTGGTTCGGAAGGCCGAGCCGCTCCCGGTGGAGTGCATCGTCCGGGGTTATCTTTCCGGGTCGGGCTGGAAGGAATATCAAAAGACCGGGACCGTCTGCGGTGAAAGATTGCCGGCGGGTCTTCTCGAGTCGGCCCGCCTCCCGGAGCCGATCTTTACCCCCTCGACCAAGGCCCCGATGGGAACCCACGACATCAATATCTCCTTCGAAGAGATGAAGTTGAAGGTCGGGGCGGCATTGGCGGAAGAGGTCCGTGCGGCGAGCCTGAACATTTACAAGAAGGCTGCGGCGCGCGCCGAGGAGTGCGGGATCATCATCGCCGATACCAAGATGGAGTTCGGTCTCGATCCTCAGACGAAGCGCCCGATCTTAATCGATGAGCTTCTCACCCCCGACTCTTCCCGTTTTTGGCCGATCGATGCCTACGCCCCCGGAAAGGGCCAGCCGAGTTTTGATAAACAATACGTCCGTGATTATCTCCTCTCGATTCGGTGGAACGGCACGCCGCCCCCGCCTCATCTTCCGGCGCCTGTGGTGGAACAGACGAGCCGGAAGTACTTTGAAGCCCTCGAACGTTTGACGAAGTAGGGGCGCTTCCAACTTAAATTGGCCCGACCCGGCGGGAACCGCTTCCCCTCTTGCGTTCTCTCTCCCTGGTTTTTATGGATCCCCTCGTCCCTCGCTTCCTTGACAACCTCTGAATGCAAAATATACTTGATACCAAGTCGGTCTCAGGGAAGCGTCATGAAGATCTTATACATCGACGATCATGCAGAGAGTCGTCTGCTGATCCGTCACGTCCTGGAAGCAGAGGGGTACGAGGTGATCGAAGCCGAAGAGGGTTCTTCCGGGGTTCGAAAGGCCGAAGCGGAACGGCCCGACCTCATCTTGGTCGATATCATGATGCCGGGACTGGATGGCCGTGAGACGACCACGCGCCTGCGCGGCATTTCGCAGTTGGAGCGGGTTCCGATTGTGGCGCTCACCGCCAGCACGATAAAAGGGGATAAGGAATGGGCGCTGGCGGCCGGCTGCGACGGCTATCTTCAAAAGCCGATCGATGTGGACCGCCTGCCGGGACAGATTCAAGAATTCCTGCAGGGCAGGCGGGAATCCCTCGTCCCTTCCGAGGAGATTCGCTACCTTCGAGAACATAATAAGCACCTGGCCGAGCGCCTCGATCAAAAGGTGCAGCGACTGAATGACATGACGGAGGTGAACCGGCGGCTGATCGGTCACTCGTTGACGGATGAATTGACCGGTCTCCCCAATCGGCGATACCTCGTTCGCCGGCTGCGGGAGGAGTTTGCAATGGCGAATCGGCTCGGAAGCTTTCTTTGCTGCATGATGATTGAGATTGACCATTTCCATCCGATCAAGCAGACACGCGGGCTTGAAGTGGGAAATGAGATCCTGCGATTGCTCGCAAAGGAGTTTAACGCCAGTAAACGGGATTATGATGTCGTCGGGCATTACGACGGCGAGGTGTTTCTTTTCCTTCTTCCTCATTCGGACGTCGCCGGGGTCATGGTCATGGCGGAGCGGCTTCGCCAAAAAGTGGAAGCGCTTGAGTTCTCGCCCGATCCGAAACGGCCGATTCCGTTGACGATCAGCATCGGGGTGACGGCCCTGCAGATGAAAGAGAGTCTCGATGAAGAAGCGTTCCTCCATCGCGCCTACGAGGCGCTTTGCCGGGCAAAAGAAGGGGGAAGGAATCGCGCGGCGCTTTTTCAAAAACCGGTCTAGGGTCTGTTCGCGCGCTCGAAAGAGCGCATTCGCCGCGTTCGGATCGGGCGTAATTTGATTGACGAGTCAACGGGGGAATGCTATAATGCAATCCACGTAACTTTATTTGGGTCTGAGCGTATCCACACTAACCCCAAAGCTTTTTGGGGTTTTTTTTTGAGGGGAATCGATAGAACGATGAAGTCTGAAGTTCAAAGCAAGTTGAGAGAGGATATTCGAAATATTGCGATTATCGCGCATGTCGACCATGGAAAGACGACCTTGGTGGATAAGATGCTCCGACAGGGAGGGGCCTTCAAATCCCATGAAGGGATGGTCGAAAGGGTGATGGACTCCAACGATCTGGAAAAGGAGCGCGGAATCACGATTTTGGCGAAGAATACCTCCGTTCATTATAAGCAGTTCAAGATCAACATCGTCGATACCCCCGGCCATGCCGACTTCTCAGGAGAGGTGGAGCGAACCCTCAATATGGTGAATGGGGTGCTTCTGCTCGTCGACGCCTTCGAGGGGGCCATGCCCCAGACCAAGTTTGTTCTCAGAAAGGCGCTCGAGCTCAACCTGCGCCCGATCGTCGTCATCAATAAAATTGACCGCACCGATTCCCGACCGAAGGAAGTGGTCGATCAGGTCGTCGATCTTTTCCTCGAATTGGAGGCCAATGATGATCAACTCGACTTTCCGATTATTTATGCATCGGCCAAAGCAGGCTTCGCCAAGCTGAACCTGGAGGATTCCTCAACGGATCTCTCCCCCCTCTTTGAGACGATCATTTCAAGGGTCAGCCCGCCTCCGGGGGATGAGACGGCGCCTTTGCAAATGCTGGTCACCTCCCTGGATTATGATAATTTCGTCGGCCGGATTGCGCTCGGCCGGATTTTCAGAGGGAAAATCCGTGTGGGAGAGACCCTCTCTCTTGTTCAGGGGGAGGGAGAAATCGTGAAGGGGAAGGTCACTCGAATCATCGGATATGAGGGGCTCAAGAAGGTGGAGTTGCCCGAAGCGGCGGCCGGCGAGATCATTGGTGTGGCCGGTTTTGAGGCGACCCAGATCGGAGCCACCCTGGCCGATCCCAATACGCCGGAGGCGCTTCCGACGATCTCCATCGGAGAGCCGACCATTTCGATGAATTTCATGGTGAATACCTCTCCATTCGCCGGGAAAGAGGGGAAGTTCGTCACCAGCCGGAACCTGCGGGAGCGACTCTACCGTGAGTTGCGGTCCAACGTCGCACTCCGAATCGAAGACACCGGCAACACCGATATTTTCAAGGTGTCGGGCCGGGGAGAACTCCATCTCTCGATCCTCATCGAAACGATGCGCCGGGAGGGATACGAATTCGCGGTTTCGAGACCGACCGTTATCCTGAAAGAGATCGATGGAAAAACGTATGAACCGATCGAGCGTCTGATGCTCGATGTCGAAGAGGCCTATATCGGCGCCGTCATGGAGGGGCTTGGACGGAGGCGAGGGGATCTTGTCAACATGGGGAATACGCTGGGCGGACACGTTCGACTCGAATTCGAGGTCCCTTCCAGGGGGTTAATCGGTTACCGATCGGAATTCTTAACCGCCACCCGGGGGACGGGGATCATGAACTATACCTTCTCCTCCTACCAGCCGCACAAGGGAGAGATCTTGTCCCGAACGAAGGGAGCGCTGATTTCGATGGAAACCGGCGAAGCGATTGCGTTTTCGCTCCATCATGTTCAAGAGCGGGGCGTTCTATTCGTCTCAGCGGGGGAAAAGATTTATGAGGGGATGGTGATCGGAGAGCATTCCCGGGCGAACGATCTGGTGGTCAATGCCTCTAAGAAAAAGCACCTCACCAATTTCCGATCCTCCACGGCCGAGGATGCGCTTATTCTCGCTCAGCCCAGAAAAATGAGCCTGGAAGAAGCGATCGCATTTCTGGCGGATGATGAACTTTTGGAGATTACCCCTCAGTCGATTCGGCTGCGCAAGAAATACCTAAGCGAATTAGAGCGGAAGAGATTCGCCAAAAAGTAGTGTCGATTTCGCCCCCCCCCCTCTTGCTAGCGGTTTTAGTGGGCATG
>JAHFEM010000090.1 GCA_023248505.1 Nitrospirota bacterium | reverse complement strand
CCTTCTCTGTTTGTGCGGGTCCTTCCCTTCGCGGAGGAACACCCGCATGTTCCACCCGCGATCCAGCCGGCTGGCGCAATCCTCCACTTTGCACCCTGTGGCTCACAGAGCCACCCCTCGACCGGTCCAGCCGTGATCTACGGCCCTTTCTCCATGTCGCATGATGTTTTATTCTGAAGACATTCAAACAGAAGGGGCAACCCCCCAAAGGGGGTATTTTGGGTCGGACTGAAGACCCGTATGACTCGGAAAGATGCGATCCGAACGGGCGTGCAGAAGGAGGTCTGAAATCGGAGTTGTATTGCACATACCCCAATCTGTTATGATCCTTTTGCCGGTGATGTGGAGTGGGGAAAGGAAATGGATCTACATGCAAGCCTCATGAAAGAGCTTGGAATCGACAGGGAGAAGATCCGGCGCCGGATGGCCTTTGTCGACTTCTCCGAGAAGGATGTCCGCCTCCTCTCCGAGATGAAGGGCTTTGTCCAAAGACACGCCGACCGGCTGGTTTCCGCCTTCTACAATCACCTCCTCTCTTTCGAAGAAACCCGAGCCCTGCTGAAAGATCCGTCCACCATCGACCGGTTGAAGAAATCGCAGGAGAAATATCTTCTCGAGATTTTCGAGGGAAATTTTAACGAAGCCTATTTTGAAGGGCGGCTTCGAATCGGAGCGGTCCATCACCGGATCGGGCTGGCGCCTCAGTGGCACATCGGGACCTACTGCCTTTACGAAAACCTTCTTTCTCCCCTCATTCTGGAAGAATATGGAAGCGATCGCGACCGAGGTCTTGCCCGGGTCCTCGCCCTCCGGAAGATCTTCCGGCTCGATATGGCCCTCGCCCTGGATTTCTACTTTCATCGCATCACCTCTCAGCTCGAAGAGAAATTGCGGGAGATGGATGATTTCACACATGTGGTCTCCCACGATCTGAAAGAGCCGCTTCGCGGAATCGAGGCCTTCTCGGGCTTTCTGATGGACGATTATGCCCCCTTGCTTGAAGAAGAGGGCCAACGGTATGTTCGATTCCTGAAAAGCTCCGCCGCCCGGATGAAGAATCTGATCAACGATCTTTTGGCCCTTGCCTCCCTCTCCCGGAAAAGTCCGGCGCTTCAAGAGGTCGATCTCAACCAGACCCTGACACATGTGCGGAACGATTTGGCATTTTCGATCAAACAAAAAAATGCCGACATCCGCCTCCCTCCTTCCCTGCCGACGGTCCTCGCCGAGCCGACGCAGATCGGAGAGGTTTTTAAGAACCTCCTCTCCAATGCGATCAAATTCAACACCTCCCGCGTTCCGAAGGTCGAGATCGCCGTTCGGGAGGAAGGGGCTTATCACTCCTTCTCGATCAAAGACAACGGCATCGGGATCGACCCTCGCTACGCCGACCGGATCTTCGGCCTCTTTGAGCGGCTCCACCGCCAGGAAGAGTTTGAAGGAACCGGCGCGGGACTCGCCATCTGCAAGAAGGTAATTGAGCGCTACGGCGGAAAAATCTGGGTAGAATCAGAACTGGAGAAAGGAAGCACTTTCTTCTTTACCCTTCCCAAGCGGCATGTTAAGGAAAGGGAGTCGTTCCCAATGGAATAATTAAAGAGGAGGAAGCGGTTATGCCGACCTACGTTCTTCTAACACGTCTGTCGCCGGAAGCGGTCAAATCCCCGAGAGACATCGAGAAACTGGAAAAAGAGGTCAGCGACAAAATCAAAAGAGAATGCAAAGGGGTTCAATGGCTGAACAGCTATGCCGTCCTGGGTCCGTACGACTATCTTGATCTCTTTGAAGCCCCTGATGAGCGGGAAGCGACCAAGGTCACGATGATCATCCGCTCCTTCGGCCACGCCACCACGGAGACCTGGACCGCCACCCCCTGGAACCGTTTCCGGGAGATTGTCCGAGAGGTCGCCTGAAAGTGTTGAAAGATAAGACGGATCCGGGTTGCTGATCTCTGCGAAGGGATCGAGGACGCCGACTCCTGTGGGAAACTCTTTCACGGATCGAACCGTGCGCTCATCCTTCCGCGACATAAATAAAACGATTCGGGCAAGTTCTCTTGAAGAGCGATTCTCATGCCATCCTCTCCAGGTCATTCTCCGGCTCTTGCAGAGATAAATCATACGGAAAGTGGACCGTAAAGGTAGAGCCGCCCCCGGGTGCGCTGCTGACCTCAACACTCCCCTGTAGAACCTCAAGCAATTTCTTCACAATGGAGAGCCCCAGCCCGGTTCCCGGATGGTCCTGCATGTCCGAAGCGTCGGCCTGATAAAACGGCTCAAAAAGATGGCGACGTTCTTCCTCCCCCATGCCGATTCCCGTATCCCGAATCTGCACGGAAACCCTCTCCTGATCCGCATCCTGCATCACGCGGACCGTCACCGATCCTTTCGACGTAAACTTGATTGCATTCGCAATCAGATTGGTGATGATTTGACGGATCTTCCCTCCGTCCGACCGAATAGAGGGAAGCGGGTCGTCGATCAGAGCGATTGCTAACCCTTTCTCATCCGCCAGAGGGCTCATCCGGAGAAGGACCTCTTTGATGATCTCGCAAAGGGAAACTTCCTCCACCTTCAGCTCCATCCGCCCGGCTTCCAATTTGCTCGAGTCGAGCAGATTATTGATGAGGTCCAGAAGGATCTGCGCGTTCTGATGGATTCGATCAAGCGCCTGATTTCTCCTGGTGACATCTTCTCCTATGCGGCCCTCCTTCAAGAGGCGGTTAAATCCGAGAATGGCATTCAGAGGGGCCCGCAGATCGTGCGAGACGATGGAGACGAGTTGTGACTTGAATCGGTTGGCCTCTTCGGCCTCTTTTGTTCTCTTTCGCAGCTCTTCTTCCACCCGTTTCCGCTCGGCGATCTCTTTTTGCGCTCGGTCATAGAGCCGCGCGTTATCCACCGCCAGGCTGCAATGGCTGGAAAGATCGTCGGCAAGAATCAGGTCGTTTGGATGATAGCGTCGGCCCGATTCGGAAGAGCCGAACAAGATCACACCCAGCGCAAGGCCTCGGTCAGTGAGGGGAACCACCATCATAGACCGAGCGTTTAGCGCACGGAGCATTTCAAGATGCTCGGAATCGTGGACGATGGTTTCAAGGAACGAATCGGAGACGTCGGGAATCAGCTCCGGCCGGCCGCTCCGTAGGACCTTCAATAGGGGGTGAGGCCCACTCGGATCAATCGGGTAACGGCGCACCATTTCGCGCAACAGTCCCTCCTTGGAGGGGTCGGTATGGGCCTCCAAACTTAATAGAGACCCATCTTCCTGGAGAAGATACGCCACGCAAAAATCGGCCAGGAAAGGAACGGCCAGCTGCACCACCCCCTTCAGCGTGGCCTTGTAATCAAGCGAGGATGCGAGCAACTTGCTCGCATCGCACAGAAATTTAAGCCGCTGCTGACCCGCTTCCGCTTCAGAACGCGCCGCCTGTTCACGAATACACTGAAGACGCGCCTCTTCGGCGTGCTTGATTTCTGTAATGTCTGAAATCGTGCTCATGATGAGGACCTCCTCGTCTGACTCGACCGGGCTGAGGCTGATCTGCGCCGGGAATTCGCTTCCATCTTTGCGTCGACCGTATAGATCCCTTCCGATCGCCATCGGGCGCGTGCGCAGGTCAGAGTAGTAGTAGGCGCGATATCTTATGTGGGTCTGGCGAAAACGATCAGGCATCAAGATCTCAACCTGTTTTCCAAGCAACTCCTCCAGGTCATAACCGAACATCTTTTCTGCTTTTGCATTAATGAAGACAATCCGTCCTTCGTTATTCACGATGACAATTCCATCTGACGCCGACTCCAGCAATCTCCAAAATTTCGCCTTGCTCGCCTGAAGGACCCCCTCCGCTCGCTTGAGTTGAGTGATATCATCGACGAATCCGATGACCGATCCGGGTCGCCCCTTTCCCCCCGGAATGAGAGAGAGGGTCAGGCGCCCCCAGATCGCCCGACCGTCTCGACGGAGAAATCGTTTCTCGGTTTGAAAGGATTCGCGTTTTCCTGATATCAACATCTCTTTCCAAAAATCAGTTCCGGTTATTGCCTCTTCCGGATGGGCCAATTCCGTAAAATTCATTTTTCGAAGCTCTTCCTCGTCATAGCCGAGCATCTGCTGGAGAGCAGGATTGCTCTCCACAAAGTGTCCCTGCATATCGAATTGAGCCGCACCAATCGCGGCTCGATTAAGAACGGTCCAGAACCGCATCTTCTCCTCCGTGAGCATCCATCGGCCAAGACCCGTCTCATGAGTCATTCGCCTCGATTTCCACCTCTGATGTGACGATCAGCACCGAGCGATGTGATAAAAAAAAGATTGTTTCTTCTGCGGGACCAGCGGCGCCAACTTCACTTAGATACCTGAGAGCGCGCGGAAATATCAACTGTTTTTCCCAAAGCGTCGCTGATTTACATAGAATAACCTCCCTAAGAATGAGGAGGAAGGCCAACTTGAAATGAACATAAAGAGAGAAACGGCCACATCAGCGAAATCTCAGGATGCGCGACGGAAAAAGGGTGTTCCAGGCGCCTCTCATCTGTGTAGAGGCTCAAACCGAGGGAGGGAGAGGGATGCGTTCCGTCTCTACCCTTTCCAGGACATCCGGATCAGCCGGGGATCCTGTCCGTAGTGCAGATCGAGCTCGCCATGATAAGCGTGCCAGAGCGCCTCACCGATCCGGCGGGGAAGGTGGGTGTCGGTTGTCGTGATGACGATCCCCTCTTCTTTCTCTTCTATTTTGATGATCCGACAGAGCGGATGCTCCTGCTTGGCCTGCTCTTCCTGATTGCGGACCGCATGTAGGATTTCCTCCTTATGGCCTTCGAGAAAGGGCCCGCTCAAATCAAGAATTCCCGCAGGGTAGTTATCTCGAATCCGATGGCACGCCGGACAGAGCTCCTCATGCGCCCGGGCCGGGCGGGGCCCCCACGCCCATCGCCCTTTGCGAAAGAGGGCGCCGCATTGAGGGCAGACG
This sequence comes from Nitrospirota bacterium, assembly GCA_023248505.1. Classification (GTDB taxonomy): domain Bacteria; phylum Nitrospirota; class Nitrospiria; order SBBL01; family Manganitrophaceae; genus Manganitrophus. The sequence goes on along the minus strand of JAHFEM010000090.1, from coordinate 2,171 downwards.
GTCGGCTCCGGCAGCTTGCCCCGCATTTTGTAGGTGTCATGAAGATACTCTTTCTGCAACCCCAGCCAATGTGTGATCCGATCTCTGCGCGGTTCGCGAAAACCGCTCCCTTTCGCCTTCAACTTCATGCCGCCTCCTCACCGGATGCTTTCGCCTTCATCGGCTGGGGGCGGCTCTGCCGCAGCAGGGCGATCACCTCCTCGTCCGAGACCTGCGTGAACTCTTCAAAAAACTGCCCCACCGCGTAAAAATCGGGCGGCACGTCGAGGCAGACGACCTCGTCCGCGAGGGCGCGAATCTCCTGAAGACTTTCATACGGCGCCACCGCCGCGGCGGCGATCAGTTTTTTCGGCTTCTTCTCGCGAACGGAGCGGAGCGCCGCGATCATGCTCGCCCCAGTGGCGATTCCGTTATCGACGACGATGACGATCCGGCCGGCCGGATTGATCGGCGGGTGGACCGGCGTGTAGCGGGCGCGGCGCTCCCGCAGCATTTCCATCTGGCGCTTTTTCTCAGCCTCGATATCGGCATCGCTCAGTCCGAGGGCGCGCGCATGCTCCCTCAGGTAGACATGACCCGACTCATCGACCGATCCAACGGCGAGCTCCGGGTTGCCGGGGGCGCCAAGCTTGTGGACCAGTACCACATCGATCTCCCCATCAAGGGCATCGGCGATGATCTTCGCCATCGGCGCAGCCCCTCTCGGGATGCCGAGCACCAGGGGGTTTTGTCCTTTATATTGGACCAGTTTTTCAGCCAAAAGCACCGCGGCGTGTTGACGATTTTTGAAATACATGCCAAACCTCCTGATTTCATCGCGTATCGATGAAATTCTTCCCTTCCCCCTTTAGAGGGGTTGCGCTACGCAGACCCCAAGGCTTGGGCTCAAACGTGGTGTTTGCCGACGAGGGCGACCGTACTTGCCTGGGGTCCCTTTTCCCCTACCTCCTCTGCAAAACGGACTTCCGACCCGACCTTCAAGTTTTTAAACCCGCCATGCAGCACGCTGTTTCTGTGGAAGTAGACCTCCCGCCCGTCCGACGTCTCAAGAAAGCCGTATCCTTCTTCCGGAAAAAGCCGGCTTACCCGTCCATGCGGGGGAGGCTCATGCGTCTTCACATCTCCCCGCTGGCGGCGGGCAAAGTCCTCCAACTGGCGCCGTGCGGCGTCAAAGGCATCCCGGATCGCGACATAGATATCTTCGTTCGGCTCGCGCCGAATCACCAGCTCCGCGCCGGGGACGGTCAAATCGATCCGCACATCGTAGAGCAATCCCTTATGATGATGCCGGTGCGGGGCATCGACAATGACATGACAGCTCATGATGCGATCGTAATACTCATCGAGCATCACAGCCTTTTCCCGGATATCCCCTTCAGCCACTTCTGAAAGAGCGACGTTCCGAACGGTGATCTGTAATGGAAGCTGCATCGCACCCTCCTTTCTTACACCAATCCAGTATCCGCATTCCGATTTAGAATCTGTTCTGACCTCTTTAAAGCCGGGGTCCTCTGGTCCCCTTTATCTATGCGCCGCTCACCCGCTTGAGCGGCTCCAATGCAAAGTTACCTACAATCGGACGGACGATCCGGTCGAAATCGTCATAACGCATCTCGATCACCTCATGATGGTTTCCGGCCGGAAAGAAGAGGACCGGCTCCTCGGCCAGCGCTTGATCGACATAGACCGGGAGTTCATAAAGGTTTCCGAGAGGGGGCATCGCCCCCACTTCACAGTCCGGAAAAATCTCTTTCAACTCCCGCTCTTCCAGCAAAGAGACAGCCTCTGCCCCGATCGCGTGGGCAAATCGGGTCAGATCGAGATCGTGACTCGCCGGAAGCACGACCATTCCATACTCCTCCTTTGCGCGGACAATGACAACTTTGGCGACCTCCCGCCCCGGAACATGGATCGATTCAGCCAGCCGCAGGGCGCTGTATGCCTTTGGGTGGGAAACCACCCTATATGAGATTTTTTCTTTATCGAGGAGCGCCGTGATTCGCTCACGCGCAGAAGGCAAAGTTGCGCTCTCCTTCTTACTTGGTGCTCTCCTCCACCAATCGATCAGTTTTGATATCGGATAGAAATGTTCGGTACGCATTGGTCCTCCTTTCCTCATCGCGGCTTCTATTCAACGGCCCCTTGATCCACCTTTTTCGATACCCTTCCGT
>JAHFEM010000089.1 GCA_023248505.1 Nitrospirota bacterium | reverse complement strand
AAACGCTCTTGGCCGGCTCTGAAACGACCCAGGATGACGATACGGCGATCCACATCATGAGAGCCCTCATCCAGAACCTTCCGAAAGAGGGGCCGGTGGTCGGCTATCCGAGCACCGAGGCGGTCGTTCGCGTCCTGCTCGCCGGGCTGAAGAGCCCGAGCGAGAATATTCGAAAAGAGGCGGCGATGGCCCTTGCCTCCCGCGCGAAGGTGGCCCGCAAAGAGAAGAGCTCCCTTCCGCTTGAAAACGAAGTCTGGGAAGCGGTTTTCAACCTTTATCAGTCGCGGCTGGCCTCGACCGTCGCCGTCGATAAAGACCAGGCGCGGGAGGGGATCCGGTATCTTCCGACCAACGCAGATCGTCTTGCCAGGCTCTTTGAATTGATGCACCGGGTCCAAGATGAGCTCCAAAAGCAGAACGTCGTCGGCTTAATCGGAACCTTCAAAACCCCCGAAACCCGCGCGGAGCTGATCAAAATGGTCAAGGTGAACTTCACCGGGATTCGGTTGGAGGCGCAGAAGACGACCATCGATGCCATCTCCGGCTTTGTTCCCGACGTGGAGGTCGAAGCCGAGATGGAAAAACTCCTCGACGGGAAGGGGCTGCATGCCGACATTCAGGCGAAGCTGGCCGATAAACTTTTTTCCGAGATCCCGAGCCTCAAAGTCCGTCTGCTTCGCTGGCTCCGCGTTGATGAGAAGAGCCGGCGGCCGGTGTTGGAGCGGTTTGACCTGCCGATGATGCACATCAAGGTGATCGAATCGGCGAAAAAGCTGGCGGGGGATATCGATATCTATAAAAAGCTCAGGGAGTTGGGGCCGCTTTTGATGATGAACGATGCAAAGGTGAAGCTCTATGAGACCCTCCGCGAGTTCCCTCAGCCGGACAGCGCTCAACTGGAGCCGCAGATCCTTGAAATGGATCTGGTGGCCAAAACGCTGATCTTTCTCATTGAGCCGTTGAACAGCGCCCGGATTGTCTTCGAGGGATTCGCCCTCCCGGCGGAGTTCGGCGGAAGCAAGGAGTTGGAGTTTGGAAATATTAAACAGGCGCAGGCGCAGGGGCTGGGAATCGCCGCCTCTCAGATGGGAAAGGACTTCGTGAAGAAGATGCTCGAGGATCTCTTCGCGGGGGACCTCGGTGATTTTGCTCCTGCGGGGGCGAAGTTCAAGCTCTGGCAGGAGGGGGAGGGGGTCTTCACCCTCTCCGTGGTGACGGCGGTCCCTGCGAAGCATTGATACCTGAGCGAAGTAAATTTAGATGGATGGAAGGGGCTCCGGAAACGGAGCCCCTTTTATTTTGAGGGTGTTTGCAGGGGGCTGTTCTTTCCCAGATTTTCTTCCGCTCCCCCCAGCGACCTCCCCAACCCCGCATTCCGCCCCCTCAACGTTCCATCCCAAAATTGACTTTGACCGGTTGTTTACCTATGATACGGGGGTCGTCTGAAAAAAATTCGGATGCGGGCCTGAGGAGTCGCGTATGGCGCACAATCCTGGTTTTCTCAAGTTGGTCGAAGAGGCCAAGAAGCGAATTAAAGAGCGCACGGTGGCCGAGGTGAAGGCGATGTTGGATTCGGGGAAGCCGGTCCACTTCATCGACGTGCGGGAAGATCATGAGTGGGAAAAAGACCATGCCGCCGGGGCAAAACACCTCGGGCGTGGAATTTTGGAGCGAGACATCGAAGAGATGATCCCGGATCAGAATGCCGAAATTGTTCTCTACTGCGGGGGCGGTTTTCGGTCGGCCCTCTCTGCCGATCATTTGCAGCGGATGGGGTATACGAATGTGACATCGATGGATGGGGGGATCAAGGCGTGGCGGGCGGCGGGCTATCCGATGGCGAGGGGGGAGAGGGCCGATCGTTCCGGCACATAGATCTTTCAGACGGCGACGCGCATGGAGGGTCACTGCATTGAAGCGATTCATCTCTCTCACGCCCACGCTCCTTCTTTTGTTCCTCCTGGTCGGCTGCGCTATCCCGTCCGATTCGGACTTCGTCGTTGCCGCGCGCGAGAAGCCCGTTCCGCTTCCGGCGGCACTGGGAGGCGGACGGAGCTCCGAGCGAGCCCTCCCCAAGCGCCAGCATGATGGGATTTTCTCCGTCGCCTTTAGTCCCGACGGCCGGTACCTTGTCTCCGGAGGAGGTGAGCTCGATCTTTTTCTTTGGGAGGTTCACACCGGCCGACGGGTCCGAAAATTTAAAGTCATCCGCGATCCGAACGTCTCCGATTGGATTTCCCGTTTTGTCGTCGCGGTCGCCTTCAGTCCCGATGGAAAGCAGATTCTCTCCGGCCAGGGCGATCGGACCCTCCGCCTTTGGGAAAAAGAGACCGGCGCGCAGATCAAAATCTTTCGGGGGCACGAGCACGGCATCCGCTCCATTTCTTTTACACCGAACGGCCGGTTCATCGTCTCCGGGGGCCATGATCATACCGTCCGCGTCTGGGAGACGGGGCGGGAAATCAGCGTGTTGAGGGGGCACCTGAATAATATCGAGTCGCTGGCGCTCTCCCCCGACGGGCGCTATATCGCCTCGGGAAGCATCGACGGAACGGTTCGGCTCTGGGACCAGGAGACGGCGGTCAAAGTCAAGACGTTCGATGTAAACCGGATGGTCGAGTTTGTTGCGTTCAGCCCCGATGGAGGAAGGATTATCTCGGTGAGTATCGACGGCTCCATCGGTTTCTGGGAGACGAAGTCCGGAAAGCAGGTTTCGATATTGGAGGGATCCCATCAAGATTCCGTTTGGGCCGCCGCCCTCAGCCCGGACAATCGGCTGATTGCGACCGGCGATAGCCTCGGAGAGGTCCACGTTCGGGAAGTTGCGACCGGCAAGAAGATCTCTCTCTTCAAAGTCAGCGGGAAGTTTGTCCGAACGGTTGCCTTCAGGTCCCTCGCTTTGGGGGGCCGGGGCAACGTGGTTCACCTCTGGGAGATCCAAACAGGCCGTGAGATTCGCACGTTCGGACCGGTCCAGAGCGGTTCCGAAGAAGGGGCGGGATAAGTTCGCCGGTTTAAGCGAAGGTTCCCGCCGGGCGATTTGGAGCGCCCGGCGGACGGCCCGGCGGACGGAAGGATGGACCGCGACGAAGACACCCTCAGCCCACTCATGAAAACCTTCCCCTCTCCGAAAAAATCCGATTCGTTCACCCCGTTCTGAAAAGCGGACCGGTGTCGTCGAACGGACTGCCGTGGCCCGGTCTCTGTTTTCAACCCGCATTCCGCGATCGTCCCGCGCCTCCCGTTCCCAAACCGACTTTCGTCTTGATTTTCATCTTATGGCTGTGCTTACCTGAAATGATTCATGTTGGAGGGGCCATGAGGCAGGGGGTATCGGGTCGAACGCGTGCGAGGGGATTTCAGGACCGGCGTTTGCGGCTTGGTGCGGCCGGCTTTTTTCTCTTGCTCGCGTTTTTGCTTTTGCTTCCCCCGGCGCCGGCCCTGGCCGAAGAGTCGCCGAAGAAGTTCGATCTTTCGGCGGCGTTTCGCTACAGCCTCCCGGTCGGGGAGGAAGAGGCGGGGGTAAAGTGGTCGGACCTTTATGACCCTGGCGTGGGAGGCGCGTTTGAGGTCGCCTATCGGGCCACGCCGCGCCTGGCCCTCTATGGCGGGGTGGCCTCCCATCGCTACAAGGGAAAAGAGGTCTCCCTTGAAATGCCGTTTGGAGCCTTCACGGGGAAATTCAACGACCAGAAACTTCTTTCGCTCTATGTGGGGGTGAAGGGATACCTTTTAGGCATGCTCCTTCCGCAGAAATCGGCTGGGGTGAATCCTTATTTGCGGGCCGATATCGGCCTCACCCAATTTAACGGCGCTGCTTTTAACGGCGATTCTGTCGCGGACCGGAGCCGGGAGGTTGCTTTCTCGGTGGGGGTCGGGGCCGACGTGTTGACCTATACGCGCTTTATCTTCTTCTTCGAGGCTCGGTATGAAGATCATGGCATTCCCGATCAGGCCGGAAAGTCTTTTCGGGCGGTGCCGGTCTCCCTCGGTCTGCGATATTTGATCTAGGCGCAAGGGCTCTCTTCTCTCTCTCTTCATTGATAAATGAAATCAGATTGGAATGAGGCGCTGCCCCAAGCCCTCTATGTCCTGCGGGGCCGGCGCCGGAAAGCCTGACCGTTTCCGATCTTCCCACCGGGCGCGCCTTTGCGGCTCACTCCTCACTTTTCAATTTAAACGGCGCGATCTCAAATTTTAGTTTTCGGTGGGCTTCCCGGAGGGCCGATTCGGCCTCTTCGGGGCGGGGGGCGCGGGCGAAGATGAAGCCGAGGTAGCGTCTTCCCTCGGGGAGGGGAATGATTTTTTGTCTGCGGTGGATCATGATCTTCACATCCTCGATTCCCGGCACTTTTTTCGCCTCTTCCACTCCTTGATAGCCGGTCAGAATTCCCGCGGCCGGGATCGGAATCATCATCACGCCGGCGGCGGGCCGTTCACGTTCGAGCGATTCGATCGGCAGGCCGAGGGCATGGCGAAGGATGATCTCTTCCAGGGTGAGGCCGACGCCGAATCGAAGGGCGCGCGAACAGATTCCGCCGATCGATCGGGCCGCCAGCTCGATGATCAAGGGGCCCCGTTCGTTCACCCGAAGCTCGGCGTGGATCGGTCCTTCTTTCAATCCAAGCGCGGCCGCGGCCCGGCCGGTGCATTCGGAAATCGCCTCTTGAACGGAGGCGGGGAGACGCGACGGGGTGACATAAATCGTTTCCTCAAAGAAGGGGCCGTCGAGCGGGTCGGGTTTATCAAAGAGGGCCAGGATCGAGAGATATCCATTCTGGAGGAGGCCTTCTAAAGCGACCTCCTTCCCGGGAATAAAATCCTCGACCAAGATCTGCTTCGCGGCTGTCCCGCCGAGGTGTTTCACCTCCGGCTCCTTTAGAATTCGACCCAACCGGTAGAAGGCGGCCACAAACTCATCGGGATGATTCGCCCGGATCACGCCGCGGCTGGCGGAGAGAAACGTCGGTTTCAAAACACAGGGATAGACGACCTTTTGAGAAAGGGTTTCCGGGGGATCGTCGATCGAAAATATCTGAGAGGGAGGGGTCGGGACCGAGGCGGCGGTCAAGATTTCTCGGAGGCGATGCTTGTCCTTTGCGGCGGCGGCCGCCGAGACCGGATTGTGAGGGAGCGAGAGCGCTTCCGAGATCATCGCGGCGAGGACAATGGCATCCTCATCGGCCGACACCACGGCGTCCAGGGGGGAGTCCTTGGCGAACGCGACGGCCCTTTCGGCGGACTCCTTCAGATCGGTAAAGTCGAGGGTGATCGTTTTTCCGGGAACGACCGATTCGAGAGCCTGCCGCTCATTCGATCCGACGACGACCTCGATGCCGAGGCGCTCCGCAGCATCGAGAAAATCGGCTGCGCGATACGAGGTGCTCGGGAGGAGAAGGAGAAGGCGCTTCATGGGATGCTCCGGGTGATCCGAAAGGAGGCCGAAGGCGTATCCTTGATCCGGCGAAAAAGAGTAGGGTCGGTCTCTTGATCCGGCCGGAGAGGAGCGCCTCCCCCTTCCCGTCGATTTTGGATGCGATGAGACTTCCGAGGAGGGAGCGGTTACTTCCCGGGGGTGAAATAAGGATTGTTCCCACCGGCATGATCGGTGACATCGAGAACGTCTTTGATTTCGGGGATCGCTTTCTTAATTGCAACAATGACCCCTTGCTTCATGGTCACGTCGGCCATTCCACACCCTTGACATCCCCCTCCCAGCCGGATGTAGACGATTTCATCCTTCACATCGACCAAGGTGATATACCCGCCGTGCCCTGCCACGGCCGGGTTGATCTCCGTGTCGAGAACCTGCTGGACCGCTTTCGCGTGGGGGCTCTCCAGATTGGGGGTGGCCGAAGGGACGGCCGGTTTCGATTCGATGACCTTGGGATTCTCGACTTTAAAGCCGGTCTGCTGGAGACCGGTGATGAAGTCGATCTTGACATCTTCGAGGAGGTTCGCGTGGCGCGATTCCATAAATAACTTAATTCCGTCGACCTCGACCACCGTATCGTTTTTATCGTTTTTTCCCTGTTCAACAAAGGCCAGGGCATACTCGGGACTGGGAGACATCGATTTGACCACCAGCCGGAGTCCCTCGACCTTCTTCCCGTGATTGGTTTCCTGATCTTGTTTCAGAACGGCGATTCTTTTTCTGGCAATCTCGGTTATCTGAATCATTTTGAATCGATCTCCTCCTTGAATGCCCCGAATAAATCCGGAACGCATCGCTGAGACCGATCATAACATAGTTCCCCCCCGTTTGACACCCCTAAAAGCCAACTTTCCCCGTCCATCGTTCGCCATGCGAACCCTACAAATAGAGGTTTCTCCATTCGGGTCGAAGGTGGCTTCACGATGTGAGTGGAGGTCCTTCGTGCTCGATTTGTATCTGCACATTCTCCGCCGCTTGCGGCGGGAGCATTCATCGTCGCCGGAAAAAGCGTTTAGGAAAGAAGAATGAATATATTATTTCTCTCCTCCTGATAATGAAGAGCTTGAGGTCGCAGAGAGCGAATGCGAACGCGTCGGCAACCTGGGATCACATTTCATGTGATGCCGGATACGCACGCACTCACGTAAGGTCAGTGACCGATTGACACTCAAATGCCGCGATGATATAACTTCGCGCGACATACCACATAGGTGATTGAGATATTCATTCATCCTTTGTTCAGAGCAAACTTCCCGAAAGGGGAGGACGCAGAGCAACGGGGCTAACGCCATCTGGCCATGCCCGCCGAGCCGCCGAAGGGAATTTCTTTGGCGGCTTTTTTTATTTGCGATCGCTGAACGACGCCGCCGTGAGTGCGCGGCGGATGGATGAACGAATAGGAATGGATATTTCAATCTGACCTTTGCTCAGAGCAAACTTCCCGAAAGGGGGGGACGCAGAGCAACGGGGCTACAGCCGATCCTTTCTGAAAGAACTTCAGGACGATCCGGCCATGCCCGCCGAGCCGCCAAAGGAATTTTCTTTGGCGGCTTTTTTTATAAAATGTTTTTGCAGAATACCTCGCCCCTCTGGGGCGGGGATGAATGCAATACCTTATAAAGGTCGGGCGGGGTAGATGCCTCGCCCGACCGTGGTTGGGGGAGGCGGCCCTCGACGCCTTCGCAAAGCGAAGGTCGGCTTTGCCGAGGGGGGTCGGAAGGGGGGCGA
>JAHFEM010000088.1 GCA_023248505.1 Nitrospirota bacterium | reverse complement strand
CTTCACGGAAAGCAATCAAGCCGATGACGGACCCGCCGAGAGCTACTTCTTAAGAGATAAGGACGGCATCACTTACTACGGCGGAGAGCCGACTACCACCTTCGAAGGCCAGCTCGTCCCCTACCGCGTGATCCGGTTCCCGCTGAGCCTTCATAAGGCCTTTTCCCAGCTCGACAAGTCGATCTCCTTCGGCCGCGATCTGGATGAAGATGGGCAAGAGGAAGACGCCGTGGTCAAAGCGGAGATTGTCGCCCAGGGATTCGAGACCGTTTCGGTTCCGGCCGGCGTTTTCCGTGATTGCCTGAAGCTGGAAGGGAAAATGAATATTTACATTACCCTTTCGAGCAACGGGAAAGTCCTCCTGATGACCGACAGAACAACCAATTGGTTCGCCCCCGATGTCGGCATGGTGAAGGGAATTGAGAAGACCGAATTCCCCGCCACGGACGGAAGCAACCCGTCCGGGACGATCATCACCGAAGAGCTCTCCGAATTCAAACAGGATCGCTCCTCGTCGCATTAGCCTTTTTACGCAGTAAACCGTCTTCCAATCTTCCCGTTGCCGTTACTCTTTCCCGACCATCTCATCGGCCAGATAGAGCATGATCTCGGCCATCGCCGGATGGATGTGGTTGATCCGGGCATATTCCTCCAAGGTCGACCGGAAGTGCATCGCCACCACCGCCTGATGGATCAGATTCGAGGCCTCCGCGCCGAGAATCTCCGCGCCGAGGATTTCGCCGCTCTTCGGATCGACGAGGACCTTGATGAACCCCTCGGTTCGATCGGTCACAATCGCCTTCCCAAGATCGCTGAAGGGAAATTTTCCGACCCGCACCGCGATCCCCCGCTCCCGCGCATCCCGCTCGGAAAGGCCGACCCGCGCAAACTCCGGATCGGAGAAAACCGCCCGCGGCACCACCCGGTAATCGGCTCTCTTCGGCCTCCCCTGCATCAGATTGGTTCCGGCAATGTCTCCCTGATACGTGGCGATATTGACGATCTGATCGATGCCGGTGACATCCCCCGCGGCGTAGATGTTCGGGTTGCTCGTTTGGAGGAAGTCGTTGACCCGGATGCCGAGATCATGCGTCTCGACCCCGGCGGCCTCAAGGTGAAGCCCGTCGATGTGGCCGGTTCGGCCGGTGGCCATCAGGATCATCCCGGCTTCGAGCTTCCCCACTTTCCCCTTCTCCTCGAAGTAGATCCGCCTTCGAGAGCGGACCCGCTCAATTTTCATCTCGTGGACGCCGGTCCGAATCTCCATTCCGTCTTTCCGAAGAACATCGGCCAGCGCCTCGCTGACATCTTCATCCTCATGGCTTAAGATCCGCTCGCTTCGTTGCAGGAGGGTGACCTTCACCCCCATCCGGTTGAAGAACTGACCGAACTCGACCCCCTCCACCCCGCCGCCGATGATCGCCATCGACGCCGGAAGCGATTTCATTTCCAGCGCGGTATCGCTCGTCAGATAGCCGGCCTCCTTCAACCCCGGGATCGGCGGAATCACCTCCCGGGAGCCGGTGGCGATGAGAAATCGTTCGCAGCCGTACCGGGTCCGGCCGATCTGAAGCTCGCTCTTCGAGAGGAATCGGGCTTTGCCGGAGAGGAGGGTGATGTTCGGATGCCGAAGGACCCCTTGATAGGCATCATCGGCCATCTCGGCGATCAGCCGATCCTTTCGCTTTTTGATCTGATCGAATCGGATCCCGACATGTTTCCCCGGATAGACCCCCACCTCCGGCGCCTTCTTGAGAAGCCCCACCAGCTCCGCCGACCGAAGATAAGCCTTGGTCGGCATGCAGCCTTTCAGGATGCAGAGCCCGCCGAAGGGGCCCGTCTCGACCAGGCCGACCTTCGCCCCGAGCTTCGCCGCCGCCTTGGCCCCATACCGCCCGGCGCTTCGGGCGCCGATCACCATGACATCGAATGTTTTCATACGGCGAGTATGATACCGCACTTTTGCATCGATCTCAACAACCCGATTCCAATCATTTAAGAGGCCCGGAAGGCCTCGACGATCCGTTGTCGAGAGGCCTGGAAGGCGGGAAGAAAGCCGCCGAAGAACCCCATCGCGAGGGAGAAGGTCAGCGATTCAATAATGATCGCCGGCGAGAGGACAAATCGGAAGGCGAGTTCGGAGAAGGTGGCGAAGTTGGTGGTCGAGACGGTGAAGAACTGGAGAGACGAAGCGAGAAGAATCCCGAGGCCGCCGCCGATCAAGGCCAGAAAGAGCGACTCGAACAAAAAAGCGATCAGGATGCTCCGCCGGGGAAACCCGAGGGCGCGCATCGTCCCGATTTCGGTCGTCCGGTTGGCGACCGAGGCATACATGGTGATCATCGCCCCGATCATCGCTCCCAAGCTGAAAATGACGGTGACGAAAATCCCCAGCACCCGGATAAAAGTCGCCAGCATCTCCGACTGCTTGGCATAATATTCCTTCTCCCGCTCCACCTCCACCGTCAGCCGGGGGTCGGACTCCAGGCGCGACTTGAGGGTGGAATAATCGCCGGGGCTCGCGAGCTGCAGCGTGATCGAGGAGAAGACCGGCCGGCGGAACGCCTGAACCAACTGCTCGGCATCGGTCCAGATCTCCGATTCAAACCCCGCCCCTTCCGCCTCGAAAAGACCGACGACGGTCCAGTCGCGCATCCCGAAGCGGACCGTCTCCCCCAGGCCGATCCCCCGGAAGCGCTCCGCCACCGCGCGTCCGACAATGACTTCGGAGAGCCCCGGCCGCCAGAGGCGGCCCGCCGCCAATTTCACCTGCGGGCGCATCGTGAGCGATTCCGGCGAGACCCCTCGGATCTGAACATGAGACGGTTTATTCGTTCCCCGCTTGGGGAGGTTGATCAGAACGACGACCTCGGAGGCGGCCAGCCGTTTCCCCTCCGGATCGACGGCGATCTCCGGCTGGCTTTTGATGATGTTCGCCGCATTCCGATCGAGCATGCTCATAAACTCCGATTCGGCCCCCTGGCGGACAACGATGGCATTTTTTTCGGACCCGGTCCCCACCAGCGTCTTCTCCAAGCCATTCGCCAACATCAACACGGCCGAGAAGACGAAGATCACCAGCGCAATCCCCCCCGCCGTCAGGAGGGTGGTCATCCGCCGCGTCCAAAGATTTCGAAAGCTGTAATTTAAGGGAATGATCATCGTTATTGTAGGGGCGGACCTGTGTGTCCGCCCTGATCGTTATCGAATAAATTGCAAGGGACAAAGACGGGCGCACACATCGGTGCGCCCCTACGTTATCCCACCCTTCTTAATCCATCCACAATCCGGACCTGCACCGCCCGCCAGGTCGGAAAGAGGCTCGCGGCGAGGCCGACGCCGACGGCCATCAGGCCGCAGATGAGCTGGGTGACCGGAGCCACGTCGAACGCCGGGAAGATCGCCCCCATCGCGTCCCCCATCGCCCGCTCGAAGCCGTGGGCCGCCGGATAGGTGATCAGAATTCCCAACACCCCGCCCGCCAGCGCAATCAGAAGCGATTCCCCGACGATCAGGAAAACCAGGTGCCGCGCCCCGAAACCGAGGGTCTTCAAGACCGCATACTCCGAGAGGCGCTCGCGCGCCGTCATCGCCATGGTGTTCGAAAGGACGAGGAGAATCACCCCGATGATCACCATCGAAATGATCCGAAGCGCCACCAGGATCGTCTCGCTCATCGAGATGAAGCCGAGGATGAACGCCTTCTCCGTCTCGGTGAGCGTCTCCGCGAGGGAGTTCTTGAAACGCCGATCGATTTCGTCCGCCACCTCCGCCGCCTGTTTCGGGTCTTGGACCTTCACCACGTACCAACCGACGTTCCCGGCCCGCCACGGCTCGGTCTGCCGGAGCTTCTCATCCAGGTATTGATAGTGAAAGTGGAACTGCGTCTCATCGGTCGATTTTTGCGCCCCGGTGTAAATCCCCCGGATGACAAACTCCCAATTTCCCGGAAAGATCATCCCGCGCATCTGAATCGTGTCGCCGACCTTCCAGTTGAAGCGCTCGGCGAGTTTCCGGCCCACCACCGCGGCGTTGCGTTGCTGTTTGAAGGCCGTTTCCTGCTCGGGAGGAAGATGAAACTCGGGGTAGAGCTCAAACCAGGTGGCCGGATCGACGGCGAACTGGGGGAATTGGGAATGCTTCTCGTCGATGTAGATTCCGCCGAACCAGTTGGCATACGACACGTCGGCCACCCCGGGGATCCCCCGGATCGCCTCCCGGTACGAGATCGGCAGAGGGAAGCCTAGCGAAACGGCATTGCGCGTGATCAGGCGGTTCGGCGCCGAAGCCTCCACCCCCGAATACCAGGCGCCGATCACCGTCCGAATCAAGCCGAAAGCGCTGATGGCGATGGCAATTCCGAGTACCGTCAAGACCGACCGGAGCGGATGGCGCAGGGCGTTTTTGAAAATGAGGCGGAACAGCTCCATCAGGCAAAAGCTCCCTTGTCGAGATGGATGACCTTTCTCGCTCGTTCCGCGGCGCGCGGATCGTGCGTGACGATGAGGATCGTCTTTCGAAATTCCGCATTCAACCGGCCCAAGAGATTCATGATCTCTTCGGCCGAGGTTCGATCCAGATCGCCGGTCGGCTCATCGGCGAGCAGCAGCGTCGGATCGGTCACGATCGCCCGCGCAATCGCCACCCTCTGCTCCTGCCCTCCGGAGAGCTGTTTGGGATAATGATCGACCCGGTCGGCCAGGCCGACCAGCTCCAGCGCGACGGCGGCATGCTCCCGGCGATCCTTCTTCGAAAGCGGCGTGAGGAGCAGCGGCAGCTCGACATTTTCCAGCGCCGTCAGGACCGGCAGCAGGTTATAGAACTGGAAGATAAAGCCGATGGTTCGCGACCGCCACCGGGCCAGCTCCGACTCGCTGAGACGGCCGAGTTCGGTTCCGGCCACACGAAGGATGCCGCGGGTCGGCCGATCGATTCCGGCGATCAGGTTGAGGAGGGTCGTTTTTCCGGAGCCGGACGGCCCCATCAGGGCGAGGAACTCCCCCTCCGGCACGGTCATGGAAATATTTTGGAGAACCGGGATCTCCAGACTGTCCCGGTAATACGATTTGGAAACATCGACCAATTCGATCAGTGGATCGGCCAAAACAAAATCCTTTGCGAAAGGAGCGCTCGACGCGGCGCGACGGTTACTTCGACGCGACCTGAACCCGGTCTCCGGGCGCCAGGCCCTCGGCGGGATTGAGGACCACCCGATCGCCGGGGGCCAGGCCCTTCTTCACCTCGATCAGGCTCCCGATCGATCCGCCGACCTCCACCGGGACCCGCTCCACCCGATCCTCTCGGAGACGGAAAGCCACCTTCCGATCTTCCCGCGTGACGATCGCGCTCGGATGAACCGTGACCATCGGCTTGCTTCCCTGATCGGCCTTCGGCTCGGAGAGGAAAGCGACCTTGGCGCTCATCTCCGGAAGGACCCGGTCGTCGCGGTTGAGAAAGCGGATCTTGGTCAAGACCGTCGCCTTGGTCCGGTCGGCGGTCGGAACGATCGTCTGAACGATCCCTTCGTATTTCGTTTCCGGATAGGCATCCAAGGCGATCTCGGCCCGCTGATTCACCCCGATCTTCTCGATATTCGATTCGGAGACATCGGCCTCGACCTGAAGCGATGCCATGTCGGCGATCGTCACCACCGCCGCCTTCGCCTGCGTCGAGGAGCCGAACGGCGCCACCACCTCCCCGACCTCGGCGTTCTTCGTCAGGACGGTTCCGTCAAACGGCGCCCGGATAATGGTGTTTTCCACATCGACCTGGGCCGACCGGACCGCCGCCGCCTCCGCCTTCACCCCCGCCTCCGCAGAGGCGATCGATGCCTTGGAGCGGCGGTAGCGCGCTTGCGCCACATCGAAGTCGGCCTGAGTGACCAGCCCCTCTCCCAAAAGGCTCTTCTTCCGCTCGTAATTGGAGGCGGCGTCGTCCAGCTCCGCCTTCGCCTGATCATTGGCCGAACGGGCGACGTTCAGATTCGCCTCGGCGCGGGCGAGCGCGGCGGCGACATCGGCGCTCTCCAACCGGCCGAGGATCTCCCCTTTTTTCACCTGATCCCCCTCGCGCACCCGCAATTCGACCAGACGGCCGGTCCCCTTGGAGGCGACGGCGGCGCGCCGTTGCGCGACGACATAACCGCTGGCATTGAGGAACGGAACCGATTGGGAGGGATCGACGGAGGAGACCGTCGCCACTTCAACCGTCTTCGCCCCGCCGGTGAACACGCGAAGGCCGATCATCAACGCCACGGCTGCGATCAGGAGAAACGCCAGCCAGAGAACCTTGCGGCTTCGGCGGGGCGCCGATCCGGCGCCGGTGTTTTTCCAGTCAATCTTCAGACGGGAGAGATCGGAGGGTTTCGTTTCGATGGCGTCTTCCTTTCAATAATAAGGGTATCCTCCCTCATTCTAATGGCAATGCGCCGATTCTTCAAGGAGGGATTTATTCAGTTGATCTGAGCCTCCTCCATCCCCTATGATGCCGAAGAGATGGCGCGACTGACACTCCCGAACCAAGATCACCTCGACTATACGCTCACCCTTCCGTCCCGGCCGACGGAGGTCCTCTTCATCTACGTTCATGGGTTCGCCTCCCATCAACGCGGGGAGAAGGCCCTCTATTTCCGTGATCGCGTCACCGACCAAGGGATGGCCTATCTGACCTTCGATCTGCGGGGACATGGCGATTCGAGCGGCACCCTTCAAACGCTGACCCTCACCCGCGGGCTGGAAGACCTCTCCGCCATCCTCGCCGGACCGGCCGCCCCTTACCGGCAGATCGTCCTGATCGGCTCTTCGATGGGAGGACAACTCGCGGTTTGGACCGCCGCCTGGAACCCCCACCGGATCGCCGCCGCGGTCTTGATCGCCCCCTCGTTCTCCTTCTATCGGAACCGATTGCGCGACCTGGGAGAGGCGGGACTCCGCCGGCTGAATCAAGAGGGGGAGGCTCGGATCAAGAATGAATGGATCGATGTAACGGTCGGACGCGCCTTAATCGCGGATGCAAAACAGTACGAGATCGAGAAGATCCTTCCGACTTACCGCACCCCGACGCTGATCCTCCACGGGACGGCCGACAACAGCGTTCCTCCCGAGGGGAGCCTCGGCTTTGTCGGCCGCGCCGCGGCCCGCCCGCTCGACCTCGTCCTCATCGCC
>JAHFEM010000087.1 GCA_023248505.1 Nitrospirota bacterium | reverse complement strand
CAAAATGCCCCACTTTAATGCCCCGACCGCCCTTTCAATTCTTAAGAAAAAGAATCGGGACATCCCCTTCATTATCGTCTCCGGCAGCATTGGAGAGGAGACCGCCACCGCCGCCATGCGGGCCGGGGCGAACGACTACCTGATGAAAGGAAACCTGACCCGCCTGTGCGAAACGGTGCGACGCGAGATGAAGGAGGCGGTCAACCGCGCCGCGCTGCGCCGCACGGAGGCGTCGCTTCGGGAATCGGAGGAAAAATACCGGGAGTTCTTCGAGGAAGACCTCAGCGGCGATTTCATTTCTACGCCGGATGGAACGATCCTCGTCTGCAACCCTTCCTTTGCCCGCATCTTCGGCTTTGCCTCAACGGAAGAAGCCGCCGCTCATGATTTAAAATCGTTCTACCCGGACCGTTCCGTGTGGGATCACTTTATTGCCGCGCTTCGGCGGGAAAGAAAGCTTCAATCCTACGGGCTCGAAATGCGCCGCCGCGACGGCGCCCCCGTGGACGCAATCGCGAACGTGATCGGGCGGTTCGATACGCAGGGAGAATTGATCGAATTTAAAGGTTATCTTTTCGATAACACCGAGCAAAAAGCGTTGGAACGGCAGCTCTTTCAGTCGCAGAAGATGGAGAGCCTCGGCCGCCTTGCAAGCGGGATCGCCCACGACTTCAACAACGTGCTGACCGGCATCCTCGGCTATACCGATCTCTCCCTCGCAAAAATCGACGAGATCCATCCCCTCTATATCTATCTCTCCCACATCCGCCAGCTGGTCGGGAGGGCCACAAAAATTATTCGGCAATTGCTCACCTTCGGACGCCGGCAGATGTTGGAGCCGGCCCCTCTTAATCTCAACACGGTCCTCTCCGACCTGCTTCCTCTCCTTGAAAAAATGCTGAGCGAGCAGATCGAGGTGGCCTTCATCCCCGATCCCTCTCTGAAAAATGTGTATGCCGATATGGCTCAGATAGAGCAGGTCGTGTTGAATCTCTGCGTCAACGCCCGCGATGCGATGCCGAGGGGAGGACGGCTCACGATCGAGACAAAGAACCTCCCTCTGACGGAGTCCGACTTCCGGAAGGCCCCTGATCACCTCCCCGGAGAATATGTTCTACTGACCGTCTCCGATACCGGCATCGGGATGGATGAGAAAACCCTCGAACAGATCTTCGACCCGTTTTTTTCGACAAAGGCGCCCGACCGGGGAACCGGCTTGGGCCTCTCGATCGTTCACGGAATTATCGGCCAACACGGCGGGTGGATCACCGTCAAGAGCCAGATCGGCAAGGGATCGACCTTCAAGATCTTCATCCCGGCCGTCGAAGAGCCGCAGCGGATCGCCCCCCTCCAAGAGCCCGCGATCCGGAATATTCCGAGACGATCTGAAAACATCCTCGTCGTTGAGGACGATCCCCTTCTGCAAACGGTTTTTCAGCGGGCCTTAGAGGAGTGCGGCCACCCCGTCCTCCTGGCCGAAAACGGAGAAGAGGGACTCCGTCAGATCAACCGATTTGACAAGTCGATCTCCCTGATCATCTCCGATATGGTGATGCCGAAGATGAACGGAAGAGAACTCTACGAGCAGGTCCAAAAAATAAGGCCGGCGACAAAGTTCCTTTTTATCAGCGGCTACACCGATCGTGAAACGTATCAGGACTGGATTCGGGAAAACAAATTACCCCTTCTCCCCAAACCCTTCAGCCCGGCGGAGCTGGTCACCCGGGTGCATGAACTCCTCGAACCGCCCTCCTCCGAGACAAAACCGACCGCGGCGTGAGACGCGCCCGGCACGGAGATCGAAAACCAACCGGCTCTCTCCGAGCGCCGGCCCCAAAGGATATAAGCAGGGCGGGGCTTGGGGCAGCGCCCACCCTCGAATATCTGCATTGATCTTTTCAATCGACCCGATTAAAATCACTTCATGTTTTCCGAAATCGCAAATCACTTCCAAGGAGAAACCAACCCGCTCTACCGGGAAAGAGACGCCCTTCTCGCCCGAGGTGAAAAGCTCATCGATCTCGTCTCCGGGAACGTTCATCACCACGGCATTCATTATCCTCCGCCGGCTCTCGAGAGCGCCCTCCACGAAGCCGTCGAGCAGGCCCGGATCTACCGGCCCCATCCGCGCGGCCAGCCGGCCGCGCGCGACGCGATCAGCCGTTACTATCGAGCGGAAGGGCTTTCGATTCCTCCCGAGCAGATCCTCCTGACGCCGGGAACCAGTCTCTCCTATTGGTATGCTTTCAAAATTTTTGCCGAGCCGGGAGACGAGATCCTCTCCCCCCGGCCGACCTATCCCCTCTTCGATGCGATCGCCGCGCTCGCCGGCGTTCGGATGGTCGACTATCGCCTCCAGGAGGGAGCGCGATGGGCGATCGATCTCGATTATCTTGAATCGCAAATCACGCCTCGGACCCGGGCGATCATTCTCATCTCGCCGCATAACCCGACCGGGGCGGTGGCCGACGAGGCGGAAGTCGCCCGGCTCGCCGAAATCGCCGCGCGCCGCCGACTTCCGATCCTCTCCGACGAGGTCTTCAGCCCCTTTCTCTTTCGGCACAACCGGCTCCCCCGCCCGGCGGGAACGAACGCGCCGCTCGTTCTGACACTGAACGGCTTCTCAAAGATGCTCGCCCTGCCGGGGATGAAAATCGGCTGGATCGCCTTCTCTGGAGAGGCCGAACTCGTCCGAAAGGCGCTCGCGGCCATCGAAACGATCTCCGACACCCTTCTTCCGGTCAACGAGATCGCCCAGTTCGCCGTCCCGGCCCTTTTTGAAGGAGCCAAGGCGTTTCTGCCGACTTATCAAACAGCGATCCGGGAGCGGGCGCGGCTGACCGTCGACCAGCTCTCCCGATCGGACCGGCTCTCCTTCATCCCGCCGGAGGGGGGCTTTTACCTGACGGTCCGGATCAACGACCCGAAGGCCGACGAAGAGCAGATCGCTCTCGATCTACTGAGGAAGCATTCGCTCCTTCTCCACCCCGGCTTCTTCTACGATCTCCAACCGCCCCATCTGGTCCTCAGCTTCGTCTCGGAACCGAGTGTATTGGAACAGTGTCTTGCGGAGATGATCGCTTACTTCAAAACACGTGAGAGGTGAGAGGAAAACGATTTAAAATCTTTTGACATTACCCTCACGCCTTCCGCCTCCCGTATTTTAGCCCTTGAGAATTGACTTCGCGCCGTTCTTCATTATAAGCTCCTGAAGATGGATTTCATGACCGCGCAAAATCGGGCTCGTTTTTTTGAGATCTGGAAGAAGGCCAAAGACCATCTTCCGTTGGAGGGGGAAGAGGCCCTTTTCGCCGAGATCATGCTGGAGCACCGGGAGCATCATCCCCTCTTCAATCTCGGCGAGGCGGCGATGAATATCGATTTCGCCGGCCGCCGTCAGACCAACCCCTTTTTGCATACCTCGCTTCATGCTGTCGTCGAGCAGCAGTCTCAGGCCCATCAACCGATCGAGGTAGAACAAGCGCTGCAGTCGCTGGTCTCCCGCGGCGAATCGCGGCACGACGCCATCCATCAGATCGGCGGCATTCTGGCCCAGGTTCTTTATGATTCGGTCACTCGGAACAAACCGATCGATGAGGCAGACTATCTCTTAAAACTTCGCGCGTTGATTTATTGATCTCAGGAAAGGAGAAACCATGGAGAAGCATCTTACGGAAGGGGTTCCCGCCCCCGACTTTTCACTGCCGTCCCAGGAGGGAAAGGCGATCCGGCTCTCAGATTACAAGGGGAAGAAACAGGTCATCCTCTACTTCTACCCCAAGGATGATACCCCCGGCTGCACCAAAGAAGCCTGCGCCTTTCGGGACGATCATGACAAGTTCAAACCGTTCGGCGTCGAAATCCTCGGCGTCAGCACCGATCCTGTCGCATCTCATCAGGCCTTCGCCCAGAAATACCGCCTCAACTTCCCCCTCTTGGCAGATGAGAAAAAAGAAGTGAGCCAACGCTACGGCGCGCTGAACCCCGAGAAGGGATATGCCCGGAGGATGACCTATTTGATCGACAAGGAAGGGATTATTCGACGCATTATCCCTAATGTAACGGTCGACGGCCACAGCGAGGAGCTGTTGCGGGCCGTGAAGGCGCTTCCGGCAGGGTAAAAAGGTCGGCGAACGATGGAGATGAGGCATGCGGCACCGACTTCACGACCAGTCATCGCCCGCTCAACGCGGTCGGCTCCAGTGCGGGTCAGATGGCGCCTTGCGCGCGTTTACCCTTTTGCTTTTTTGATGTAATAATGTAGCCGTGTTTAATTTCTAGGCCGAAGAAATTAGACTGACGGATCTCGACGTTGCCATGTTCAACGCTCACTGCACGATGAATGGCTTCAAGGGTAGGATCTTTCTCATCGAGTAATACTATTCGAGAAAGAGATATCAATTCGTCAGAAGAAAGAGAAGCACGCAACTTTCTTGTCTCTTTCCAGCCAGGGTGCTGCTACCACGAGGTCCCATTTATCAGGCGCATCCTCTCTTAAGAGAAGCGCGAAAACAGAAAAATCACCTTTTTTTAAAGAGATTTCTCGCTCTATGGAGCCATAATTTATCAATGAGCTCTTTCATATTATCGCCAATTCGGCCCCTCTTTCTCTATCTCTCCTCAACTGCTTCCTGCACGGTCCCGCCGCAATAAGCGACGGCGCGCAAATTGAGATCTTCGATCATCTTCAGGTCGTCTTCCGGCTTCCGCCCCGACGTCGTCAGGTAATTTCCAATCAGGGTATGGCTGGCGCCGGCCGCGAACATCCACGATTGAAGGTCGCGCAGGTGAACCTCCCGGCCGCCGGCGGTCATGATGTCCTTCGACGGGAGCATCAGGCGGTAGACGGCGATGATCTTCAAGATCTCCATCGGTCGAAGCGGCGGGATCTCCTCGAAAGGGGTCCCCTTGATTGCATGGAGGAAATTCAGCGGGACCACGTCGACATCGAGCTCCTGAAGGGCGACGGCCAATTCGACCCGCTGCTCCAGAACCTCTCCCATTCCGAAAATCCCGCCGGAGCAGATCCGAATCCCGGCCTCTTTGCAATATTGGATCGTCCGGACCCGATCGTCGTAGGTGTGGGTGGTGCAGATCTTCGGAAAATGCGACTGGGCGGTTTCCAGATTGTGATTGTAATAGGCGAGTCCCGCCTCTCTGAGTTTAAAGGCGATCTTGCGGTCGGCGATAATCCCGAGCGACGCATCGGTCCGGGTATGCCCGGCGGCGACCAGCTCGCGAATCCGTTGAAGAATCGCTTCGAGCTCCCGCCCTTCTCGAAGTCCCCACCAGGCGACGACGATCCCGAACGCCCCGGCGCCGTTGCTCCCCGCCTCCTGGGCCGCCTTCAAAAGGCCGGGTGCATCCATCAGCGGGTAGGTCGGGACGCCGGTGTCGTGATAGGCCGATTGGGAGCAGAAGTTACAATTTTCAGAACAGTTCCCCGATTTGGCATTGACGATGGAGCAGAGGTTGACCTGATCGCCCCAGTAGTGGTGCCGGACACGATTGGCCGAGGCGATCAAATCGAGAATATCGGGCCCGCTTGCAGAGATAAGCCGGCATCCCTCCTCGTAGGTCAGCCGCTCCCCCGCGATCGCCTTCTCTTCCATCCGCCGGATAAAATCTCGCATCGTCCCCTCCTAAAATAAATGACGTGAGTCGGAAGGCGTTAGGGAAAGATCAAACGATTTAAAATCTTACCCCCCCACGCTTCCCGTGTTTTAGCATCCCACGTTTTTCGCGGAGTTTAGCATAGCCGTTTTCTTAAAGCCATTTCTTTTTTCGAAAGAAGAGGAGCATTCCGATGCTGACCATGGCCATCACCGCCAAGATAATGAAATAGCCGTATTGTGTATGAAGCTCCGGGATATTGACGAAATTCATCCCATAAATTCCGGTGATGACCGTCAAGGGCATGAGCGTCGCCGTAAATACGGTGAGGAGCTTCATAATCTCATTGAGGCGGTTTGAAACAACAGAGAGATACGCCTCTAGCGCGCTGGTCACCATGTCGCGGTACGACTCGGCCAGATCGGTGATCCGGGCCAGGTGATCATACACGTCCCGGAAGTAAACCGCCGCCTTGGCGCTGATGACCGGAAAGGGGTCGCGGCTGAGGCGATTGAGGATCTCCCGCTGCGGGCTCGCCACCCTCCGAAGATGCATGATCTCCTTTTTCAAGCTGAAGATTTTGTTGAGCGTCTCCCGATCCGGCCGGGCGAACACCTCTTCTTCAATCCGGTCGATCATTGAATCGAACTGATCCAGAACCGGAAAGTAGTTATCGACCATGCCGTCGAGAATCTCATGAAGAAGAAAATCGACCCCTCGGGTGATGGAAGGCCCCGTCCGCAGACATCGTTCTTTGGCCCGGCTGATGCTTCGGGACGGCTCATCATGGTAGCTGACCAGATAGCGGGGGCCGAGAAAGAAATTCATCTCCGCGGTGGCAAAGGTGCGATCGGTGATGGGCCGCGATCCGTGCAGCACCAGAAAGATGTAGTCGCCGTAGTCGTCGATTTTAGGGAGGAGGGTTTCGGAGATGCAATCTTCGACGGCCAGGGGATGAAAATGAAAGTCGCGGGAGAGGCTCTCCGCCTCCTGCGGGGTCGCTGCTTCGAGATCGAGCCAGACCCAGTTCCGCTTGTCCGCCAACAGGGAGGGAAGCCGGTCCAGCCGATCGAACGATCGATGCCCCTCTTCTTCTGAATAGACCAGGATTGAAATCATGCGCCTGAATGTAGTTCGGCCAGAAAGAGTTCGCCGTACTGCGCCAGCTTTTTCGGTCCGATGCCGTTGATCTGGAGAAGTTCGTCTCCGTTACGAGGCCGATGGGTTGCCATCTGAAGCAGAACCGCATCGCTGAAGATCAAGTATGCCGGCAGCCCCTTCTCATCGGCCAGCCGCTTTCGCAAGGCCCTGAGCCGGCCGAAGAGATCGCCGGCTTCAACCCCGGTCCCGTCGCTCGACACGAAGGCCCGCTTCTTTCCCCGCGCGGGGGAGCGTTCCGATTGAACACGGGCGGCGGGGCGGATCTCTTCGAGAAGATCCCATCCGCGGCAGTGATCGCAGGCGCTCCCGCAGGCGGCGATGCGCTCCCCGAAATGGGCGACCAGCCGTTGATGCCGGCATCCCTCTCCCTCCGCGAAGGAAAACATCTCTCGCACCTGCGCCCGGGTTTTCTTGTTGACCTGAGAATC
>JAHFEM010000493.1 GCA_023248505.1 Nitrospirota bacterium | reverse complement strand
TCTGCTCCGCGATCATGAACAACACCCGCGGTTTCTCCGTTTCGGCCCCCTGCGCCTCCTGATTTTCAGCGAGAGAATAAGCCGAAGGGAAAAGAAGCGTCCCGACTAAAATCAAAATTTTTAGGAAATCCGGAACCGACCCTTTGAAACCGATTCTTGATTGGCGCATAACCTCTCCGGTATTGAAGAATTCCCAATGGCAATATACCTAATTGCCCTGAAAGAGCCCCATTCTATAGAATCGAAAAATGAGAGTCAAGCAAAAGGGATGGCCCTTTTGCCGGGCCTCACACAATCCTTCCATGGAATGCGTCATGCTACCATGCCGGCCCGGTTGTATCAAGAGAACAATCCTGGATTTTCCCAAGGAAAAAGGAGGCGGCCCCCGTCGGAGCGCTTTACGGAAGAACCGCTTGGAGCGCACGCTCCAAGATCAGCACGCTTTAGGCCCCGGGGAACCCGACTTCACCGTAGAATTGCTTGATTCCGGCCTGAAAGGCTGTTAGATTACCCCCATGGCAACCGCACCCGACCCTAAAAAACCCTCGCCCCCCCGCAAGCCGTTGCTCCTCCGACCGCTGGAGGAGGATATCGACTACTTGGAGGGCCTCCTCCGGCAGATCATCCGAGAACAAGGGGGGGAGTCGCTCATGAACCTGGTCGACCAGTTCCGGGGGATTTGCCGCGAACTGCGCGATCGGTACAACCCCCAGCTGGAGCGCAAACTCCTTCAAATGATCGACCGGCTCGACCTTCCGACCTGCACGCAGCTCGTCTCCGCCTTCGATCTGTCGTTCAACCTGCTCAATGTGGCCGAGGAGAACTTCGGCATGCAATCGCGCCGGGAAATGGAGCGAAGGGGAAAACGGATCGAAGGGTCGCTCGACGATTACTTTGCCGAAGCGGAGCGGCGCGACCCCTCCTTCTGGCACGATCAATTGGCGCGGATGCGGATCATGCCGGTGATCACCGCCCATCCCACCGAGGCGAAACGCCAGACGATTCTGGAAAAATACCGGACGATTTATCTCTTGATGTTCAAGAGAGAGAGCCCGGTCTGGACGCCGCGCGAGATCGAGGCGATCAGGAAAGAACTGCTCGACCAGATCACGCTGCTCTGGCAGACCGGCGATATCCATCTCGACCGCCCGACGGTGCGGGAGGAAATTCACAACGGTCTCTTTTATTTCCGGGAAACGTTTTATCCGATCATTCCCAAAATCTACGGCGAGATCCGCGACCAGATCCGGGCCCAGCACCCCGAGGCGGACATGATCATTCCGCCGTTTCTTCGGTTCGGCTCCTGGATCGGGTGGGATCGCGACGGAAACCCCTCGGTGAAGGCAAAGGATACCGAGTGGACCCTCCTCCAGCAGAAAGAGCTGATCTTCCATCTCTACCTGGAGTCGATTCATCACCTGCTCATCGAGATGAGCCAGTCGAAATACCTCGTCGGCGTTTCGAAAGAGCTCTCGATGTCGATTCAGGAAGAGGCCGGCCGCTTCCCGGAGCAGGCCCCTTCCCTCCTTTCCAGAAATCCTTACGAGCCGTACCGGCAGAAGCTCGGGTTCGTCAAGCTGAAGTTGGAGGCGACGCGGCGGGAGATCGATCATCGGATGGAGTTCTGCCTCTCCCGGAGCGGCGCCCCGGTCCGCGGCTACCGGTGCGCCGCGGAGTTCATCGAGGATTTGGAGCTGATTCGGCGAAGCTTGGTCCAAAACCAAGGAGAACGTCCGGCGGAGATGGAGATCGACGCGCTGCTGGCGCGCATTCAGGTCTTCGATTTTTATCTGGCCCGTCTCGATGTCCGGCAGGAGGCGGAGCGGCATCGGACGGCGCTCCAGGAAATTTTTGACCGGCTTCGGATCTACCCGCGCTACGCCGCCGCGGACGAGAACCAGAAGGTCGAGATTCTGACGAAGGAGCTTTTCACGCTGCGCCCCCTCCTCCCTTTTCAACCGCTCTCTCCCGAAAGCCAGGAGGTGATCGACACCTTCAAGAGCATCCGCAAGATCAAAGAGGCGATCGATCCCGACGCGATCGGCAGCTACATTATCAGCATGGCCTCGGGAATGAGCGATGTCCTCATCGTCCAGCTCCTCGCGAAGGAGGCCGGCCTCTGCGGGCCGACCCAGGACGGAGGCTATGAGAGCGGGATCGACATCGTCCCCCTCTTTGAGACGATCAACGACCTTCGATCGGCCCCGCACATTATGGACGGCCTCTTCCGAAATCAGGCTTACCAGAAAAACATCTTGTCCCGCGGCCGGGAGCAGGAGATCATGCTCGGCTACTCCGACAGCAGCAAGGACTCCGGCATCCTGACTTCCAGTTGGGAGCTCTACAAAACCCAGAAGACGCTCCGGGATGTCGCACAAGCCCATCAGGTCCACCTGACCCTCTTTCACGGCCGGGGCGGAAGCGTCGGGCGCGGCGGCGGGCCGACCCATCGCGCGATTCTCGCGCAGCCACCCGACACCGTGATGGGGAGGATGAAGATCACCGAG
>JAHFEM010000086.1 GCA_023248505.1 Nitrospirota bacterium | reverse complement strand
GACCGCCTTGGTGATCTCGATTCCAAACTTGCTCTTTTTCAATCCGGTGGAGATGTAGGGATGGGTCTTCGGATTGATATCCGGATTCACCCGCAGCGCCACCGGGGCTCTGGTCTGAAGCGATTTGGCGACTTCATCGAGGGCGATGAGCTCCTGCGCCGACTCGACATTGAACATCAAGATCCCGGCCCGCAGCGCCGCCTGCATCTCCGGGCGGGTCTTCCCGACCCCGGCGAAGACGATCTTTTTCGGATCGACCCCCGCCGCGAGGGCCCGGTGAAGCTCCCCCTCGGAGACGATATCGATCCCCCCCCCTTCCTTGGCGAAGAGACGAAGGACGGCGAGGTTGGCGTTGGCCTTCATCGCAAAGGCGATCAGATGCGGAACTTTGGCGAAGGCCTTTTGATATGCGAGAAAATGCCGGCGCAGGGTGTTGTGGCTATAGACATAGAGCGGGGTGCCGACCTTCTCGGCGAGCGCCTCCATGGAGACATTCTCGCAGTAGAGCTTCCCCTTCTTAAAACGGAAATCGTGCATGATCCTACTCCCCTACCTCCAACGCGAGAAGGGCCGGATCGACCGCCTGCTGGAAGGACTTCTTCAGGTTCATAAATTTGACGTTGGTCGCCGAGGCGACCCTCTTGATAAACTGAGGATCGGCGAGGGTCGAAAAGGCCGCCGGCGTGGCATGCTGCAGGTGCTCGAAGTTGAGGATGATGTCGATCTTTGCCCGCTCCGTCGCCTGCAGGATTCGCTTCTTCAATTCTTTGGCGTTCAATCGATCGAGGGTTCCCTCGAGGTTCACCCGCAGCTCCCGGAAGCTCTCCCCCTTGTGCGCCCGGATCTGGAGGAAGCGGTCGATCTGTCCCGAGACCTCCTGGACTTTCTCCCGCAACGAGTTCAGGGCATTCGGAATCAAGTTCTCGGTCTCATAGGTCGGCAGTTTCGCCTGGAGGTTCTGGATGATCTGCGAGAGGGGCGAGAGGCTTCCCTTCGGGGCGGTCCGCCTGACGATGCTTCGGAAGGCGAGGTTCATCGCCCATCGCGCGACCAACCGCTGCCGGGTGTAGAAGAGACGCCTCAGGATCGAGTTGTGCGAGAAGAATTGATGGTTGGCCCAGAAAAATCCCTCCTGGAGGGCTTCTTGCGAGATCCGCTTCGGTTGAAAGACAACATGTTTCCCGTCATATTTCTCCCACTCATGATGGAGAATCCTCCCCTCGGCATTCATCCGGTCGAAGAGGGGGGTTCCCGGAAGAGGGGTCAAGATATTGAAGTAGGCGAGCTCCATGTTGTTTTGGATGAGGAATTCCACCGTCTTCTCGAAGACCGATTCATCGTCGTGATCGAACCCGAAGATGACCCCCGGATTGAGCATAATCCCGTTGTCGTGGAAACACTTGATCTGCCGCTCGTACTGCTCGACCCGGTTGAACGGCTTATTCGTCTCGTCGATGCTCTCGGCGAAGATCGATTCCATCCCGACGAACATCGAAACGCACCCCGACTCGGCGGCGAGCTTCACCATATCGGGCTCATCCCCGAGGAAAAGGGTGCATTGGGCCCCCCACTTGATGTCGAGCGCCTTCAGCGCCGTCCAAAGCTCTTTGCAGTAGGTCCGGTTCGAATTGTGCAAATCGTCGACGAACGCGAAGATGGTTCCATCTTCGATCCCGGAAAAGAACCGCAGCGAGGTTTTAAACCGCTCAAAGATCGGTCCCTTGAGCATCTTATCGACGATCTTGCTCCGCCGCCATTCCTTGATCCGCTGAACCTCGGCGACCACCTCCGGAACCGGACGCCGGCGCGTTGTCTTTCCGTTGAAGGGGGAGACCGAGCAGAACTCGCACTCGAAGTGGCAGCCGCGGGTCGTCATGACGCACTGGCCGGTCATGTAGGCATCTTGATTCAAGAGCTCGATCCGGGTCTGTCGGTACCCGTCCATCGCCGGGAAGCTCTCCATCCGGTAGCGTTTTTGAAGCTTTCCTTCCTCGAAATCTTGGAGAAGCTTCGGCCAGAGATCCTCGGCCTCGCCGATCACCACGCTGTCTGCGTACTGCGCCGCCTCGTCCGGCATGTAGCTCGGATGAACCCCCCCGAGGACGACCGTGATTCCTCTGGCGCGGAAGCGCCGGGCGATTTCATAAGCGCGCGGCGCATAGCAGGTCATCGCCGAGATGCCGACCAGGTCGGCTTGGGCGTTAAAGTCGACTTGGTCGACGCTCTCATCGAGGATTTGAATTTCCCAATGAGCCGGGGTATAGGCGGCCAGGCTCGGGAGGCTGAGCTTCGGAAACCAGAGCGCTTGGCGCTCGGTCGGCGCCATTCGATAGACATTGTTTTCAGGATACGGTTCAATGAACAAAATTTTTCTTCGTTGCTTCGCAACCGACCTCTTATTCGCGGATTTTCCAAGTTGTACCAGCTGCATGGGTCCTCCTCCGTATCGCTTTAGTCAGTCTCAGGTGGGTTAGATGGATTGGATTCCGGGTCGCTTTTAGGGGCCGATCGTTCTTGGCCGGGTTGCTCATCCGGCGCAACGGGATTCCCCTTTCTACCACAAGCCGATAGAAATAGAAAGCATAAAAAATAGACCAAAATGTAGTATATCCGCTTTCGAATCACTGTTCAAATCATTATTTTTAGAGGAGTTGAACGCTTACTCAGAAAATAGCCTTCAGCGCTCAGCTTTCAGCATTCAGCTTTAAATTTTTAAGCTGACAGCGGACCGCTGAAGGCGGATTGCTTCTTTAACGACTACACTTTCAGCTTCCGCTTGATCTTCCGAATTTCGGCTTCAATCGACTGGGGAGAGGTTCCCCCCGTCCCCCCTTTCCGTTGGAGAGAGCCGGCCAGCGAAAAACAGTCGAAGACATCCTCCTGAAAAAGGGGAGAGAAGGCCTGAAGCTCGGCCAGAGTCCACCCCTCCATCGGTCTTCCCTCGGCCAGGCTTTGGCGGACGATTTTCCCGATGACCTTATGCGCCTGACGAAACGGGAGCCCTTTGAAAACGAGATAATCGGCCAGGTCGGTTGCGAGGAGAAACCCTTCCCGGGTCGATTCCAGCATCCGTTCCCTCTTGAAGGAGACCTGCCGGACCAAATCGGCCATCAGCCGCAGGGCGCTTTTCACCGTGTCGGTTGCATTAAAGAGCGGTTCTTTGTCCTCTTGAAGATCCCGGTTATAGGAAAGCGGAAGCCCCTTGAGGAGGGTCAGCAGGGTGAGCAGCGACCCATACACGCGTCCCGTCTTGCCCCGGATCAGCTCGAGCACGTCGGGATTTTTCTTCTGCGGCATCATGCTGCTCCCGGTGCAGAACCGGTCGGGGAGA
Organism: Nitrospirota bacterium; assembly: GCA_023248505.1. GTDB lineage: Bacteria > Nitrospirota > Nitrospiria > SBBL01 > Manganitrophaceae > Manganitrophus. The sequence goes on along the minus strand of JAHFEM010000086.1, from coordinate 3,902 downwards.
TCGATGAAGCGGAATTCGGAGGAGGCCCAGAGGATCCAATCCTCCGCCCAGCGGGAGAGGTGCATCATGAGGATCGACGCCGCCGAGAGGAATTCCACGACCAGGTCGCGGTCACTCACCGTATCGAGGCTATTGGCGGTGACCTCCGAGAAGCCGAGGGCGCGGGCAACCGCAAGACGGTCGATTCCAAAGCTATTTCCGGCGAGCGCGCCGGCGCCGAGCGGCATCTGGTCGAGCCGTTTCAAAGAGTCGAGCAGGCGGCCTCGATCCCGCTCCAGCATTTCATAGTAAGCGAGCAGATAGTGCGCCAGCGAGATCGGCTGGGCCCGCTGCAAATGGGTATAGCCGGGGAGGATCGTATCGATATTGGACTCGGCCTGCGCGACCAAGGCGCGCTGAACCGATCGGATCTGCTCGGCGACGGTCCGCGTCTCCTCCCGAAGGTAGAGCCGGAGGTCTAAGGCCACCTGGTCGTTCCGGCTCCGGCCGGTGTGGAGCTTCCCGCCGACCTCGCCGACCTTTTCCACCAGCCGCCGTTCGATATGCATGTGGATATCCTCGTCGGCCGGAGCGGCTTGAATTTGAGCCCCCTCCGCCGCGATCTCCGCCTCGATCTCTTTAAGCCCGCGAACCAGGGTATCCCGTTCCCGCTCGGTGAGCAGTCCGGCCCGGCCGAGCGCTTCGGTATGCGCGATGCTCCCCTGGATGTCGTACCGATAGAGACGGCGGTCGAACGAGAACGACGAGGTGAACCGCTCGACCTCGGGATCGGTCGCCTCGGTGAACCGGCCCTCCCAGGCCTTTGTAAACGCACGGGAGGCGGGAGGCGGGAGGCGGGAAGCGTCCGAACCGGACGGCTTTTTCCCCCGCGTCTTCTCGGTTCCCCTTTTTTTACTTTTTCTTGCCATGAGGGCCTTTCGATTTATTTCGACCCATTGCCAACAGCTTCAGCCGAAGGGCGTTGAGGCGGATAAAGCCTTCGGCCTCTTTGGGAATGTAGACGGTGTCCTTCTCGAACGTCGAGATCTCCTGCCGGTAGAGGGAGCGGGGGGATTTCCGGCCGGCGACGGTCACACTCCCCTTGTAAAGTTTTAAGCGCGCCGTGCCGGTGACCCCTTCCTGCGCCCCGTCGATGAGGCCTTGAAGAAGCTGCCGCTCCGGAGAGAACCAATAGCCGTAGTAGACCAATCGGGCATATTGCGGGATGAGGCTGTCGCGAAGATGAAGGACCTCCCGATCGAGGGTGAGCGACTCGACGGCGCGATGCGCCGCATGGAGAAGCGTCCCGCCGGGGGTTTCATAGACGCCGCGCGATTTGATCCCGACGTATCTGTTTTCAACAAGATCCACCCGGCCGATTCCGTGGCTTCCTCCGATTCGGTTCAACTCGCCGATCAGCTTCGCGGGGGAATATTTCTTCCCGTCAATGCTGACCGGATTGCCGTCCACGAACCCGATTTCGAGAGACTGCGGCGCATCCGGCGCCTTCTCGGGAGAGGTGGTGAAGGTGAACATCGACTCCGGCGGCTCCGCCCAGGGGTCTTCGAGAATACCCCCTTCGTAGCTGACATGGAAAAGATTCCGATCGATGCTGTAGGGCTTCGCCACGGTCGCCGTGACCGGAATGCCATGTTGGTGGGCGTACGCGATCAACTCCGATCGCGAGCTGAATTCCCAATCGCGCCAGGGGGCGATGATCCGGATCGACGGGTCGATCGAAAGATAGGTCAGCTCAAACCGAACCTGATCGTTCCCCTTCCCGGTCGCGCCGTGCGACACCGCATCGGCCCGTTCTTTCTGGGCGACTTCCATCTGTCCCTTGGCGATCAGCGGCCGGGCGATCGAAGTGCCGAGAAGATAAGAGCCTTCGTAGACGGCATTGGCCCGGAGCATCGGAAAGAGGTACTCCTTTGCGAAGATCTCCTTCAGATCGGCAATGACCACCTTGCTCGCCCCGGTTTTCTTCGCCTTCTCGGCGACGGCGGCGAGGTCTTCCCCCTGGCCGACATCGGCGCAGAAGGCGATCACCTCGCAGTGGTATCGCTCGATCAACCATCGAATGATGACGGAAGTATCCAGCCCTCCCGAATAGGCCAACACCACTTTCTTTATTTTTTTCTCCATGACCCCTTCATTCCTACTGAGAATGTTCAATCAAAAATGCGCGCGTCCTTATTTTACGATCCATCGTTCTAAAATGGCTTCCTGCATCGGGAGACGGTTGTCGGCCTGATCGAAGATGACCGAGTGCGGCCCCTCCATCACCTCGGCGCTGATCTCTTCCCCGCGATGGGCGGGAAGACAGTGCATGATCAAGACATCGGGCGCCGCCTGCGCCACCAACTTTGAGTTGATCTGGTACGGCTTGAACTGCCTGGCCCGGGCCCGCTTCTCCTTCTCCTGTCCCATCGAGACCCAGACGTCGGTGTAGAGAATATCGGCCCCCTCGGCCGCTTTCATCGGATCGTGAATCACCGCGACCCTCCCGCCGCTCTTCCGGGCGGCCTCTTGCGTCTCTTTCACAATATCGCCGTCGGGCATGAATTTTTTCGGACAGGCGATCACCACCTCCATCCCGACCTTCGCTCCTCCCTCCATCAAGGAGTGGGCGATGTTGTTGCCGTCGCCGATGTAGGCGAGCTTGAGCCCCTTCAGCTTCCCTCGTTTTTCGAGAATGGTAAAGAGGTCGGAGAGGATCTGGCAAGGGTGGTGCAGATCGGTCAGGCCGTTGATGATCGGGATGGCGGCGCGTTGCGCCCACTCTTCCAGTTTTTCCTGCTCGTACGTTCGGATGACCAGGCCGTCGAGATAACCCGACAAGACCCGCGCCGTATCGCCGATCGTCTCGCCCCGCTTGATCTGGATATCATCAAACGAAAGAAAGATCGGATGACCCCCCAGACGCGTGACCGCCACCTCAAAGGAAACGCGCGTCCGCGTCGATGATTTCTCGAAGAGAAGTCCGACCGACCGTCCCGCCAGGGGGAGCGATCCCATCGAGGCGCGCGAGCGGTTTTTATAAAACTGCGCCCGGCTGAGAAGCCATTCGATCTCCTCGGTCGAGATCGGCGCCAAGCTGAGCAGGTCACGCTTCGGCATCGGAGACCTCCGGAAGAATTTCAGCCAATAGGGTCAGCATCCGATCGATTTCCGCCCGTCGAATGGTCAAGGGCGGAACGAATCGGAGGGTTTGATCCGATGTCTTGTTCAAGAGGAGCCCCTTTGCAGCCGCCTTTTGGATCACGTCCGAAGCCGGGATCGTCAGATCGACGGCGACGATCAATCCTCTTCCCCGGACCGCTTGGATGGCGGAGGTTTTTTGTTGAAGCTGCGCCAGTTTTTTCATCAGATCGTCGCCTTTTTCTCGAACCCCTTTCAGAAAGCCGGCGCCTTGTGTCAGCCGCTTCATCACCGCAATCCCGGCGGCGCAGACGAGCGGGTTTCCACCGAAGGTGGAAGCGTGGCTTCCCGGGGTAAATGCGCTGGCGGCCTCCGCGTGGGCGAGCATCGCGCCGATGGGAACCCCGCCGCCGAGCCCTTTCGCCAGGGTGATGATATCGGGGGTGATTCCCTCGTGCTCATAGGCGAAGAGTCGGCCGGTTCGTCCCATCCCGGTTTGCACCTCATCGAAGATCAGCAGCAGGCCATTCCGGTCGCAGATCTTTCGAACCTGGGCGAGGTATCCCTTCGGCGGCACGCGGACGCCGCCTTCTCCCTGAATCGGCTCCAGGAGGATGGCGGCCGTCTGAGGCGTAACGGCTTTTTCGATCGCCTCGGCATCGCCGAAGGGGACATGCTTGAAGCCGGGGAGGAGGGGATCAAAGCCTTTTTGGTATTTCTCCTGGCCGGTGGCGGTGACCGTGGCGAGGGTCCTTCCGTGGAAGGAGCCGTGCGCCGCAATG
>JAHFEM010000492.1 GCA_023248505.1 Nitrospirota bacterium | reverse complement strand
GCCTCCCCCGCCACCGCTTTGGCGAGGAGCGTTTTCCCGGTGCCGGGGGCCCCGACGATCAGCACCCCCTTCGGGATCTTCCCACCGAGCCGGCGATACTTCTCGGGGCTCTTGAGAAATTCGACTACTTCCATCAACTCCGCCTTCGCCTCGTCGACCCCGGCGACATCGTCGAAGGTCACCTTCGTTTCTTTCTCCATGTAGACTTTCGCCTTGCTCTTGCCGATCTGCATAAGTCCGCTGGCCGCCGTCATTCGTCGAACGAAGAAGATCCAGAGCCCGAAGAAGATCAGGGCTGGAAGAATCCAGGCAAGAAGGGTCCCCATCCAGGTCTCCTCTATCTTTCCGGAGTAGTCCACCTTGGCAGTCTCAAGGTCTTGGATAAGCGAGGGGTCCTCCACTCGAACCGTGGTAAACCGAACCCCTTCGCCATCGAATCGCTTCAGTTTCTCAATTTTTTCCTTCGGAAGAAGTCCCTCCAACTCCCCCGTTTTCAGCCGCCCGGAAATCGTGCGCGTTCCGACGGCAAGATCAAAAACCTTTCCTGCTTTGAGGAGGGTCTTAAAGTCGCTATAGGAAAGGGTCTCAGAACCGGGAGTCAGGAGGACAATCTGGATCATGAAGAGGGTGAACAAGGCTATCAGAAGATACCAAACCGAAAATGTCTGCTGCTTCTTTTCCATTGGCTTCACCACCCATGCAGAGGCCTGAAGTACCTCTATTGGTTCTATTTTCATTGTCACGATATTTCGGAGAAGGGACAACCCCCCGAAAGGGGTACTGTTCAATCGCAGGAGAGATGAGACTAAAGTCCCCTGATCAAAATGCGAACGTGCTCTAAAAACATCTCTTCTGAAAACAGGAGCGGCGGGAACAAGAGCGACCTTGTCCCCGCCGCAATCTCATCGGCGGATCTCGTGATCGATCACGAGATCCGCCCTTTCAGATCAGACCTCCGGAGAGCCTCTATGCAGCGGCCCGAGTCGATCGCTTGGCGACCTCCCGGAAGGTTTCATAGAACGCTTGGGGCTGTGCCCCCTTCATGGCGATATCGGCCTGAGAGATGATTCCGATACAGGCTCCGTTTTGATCCACCACCGGAATCCGTCCGATGTGATGTTGTTTCATCTGCTGTTCCACTTTTTGAATGTCATCCTCCGGATTGCAAGTAAAAGGACTCTTGCTCATCAAGTCGGAGAGCTTCGCTTCACCTGCATTCATCCCGCCGGCGATGACCCCCAGACAAAGATCACGATCGGTCACCACCCCCATCAATCTTTGTGTCTTCTCATCGACCACCGGCAGGATGCCGATGTTCTCCTGCTTCATCAGCTGTGCCGCCTGCTGCGCGCTGCCAGAGATTGGAGCACTGATTGGATTCTTTGTCATCACCTCTTTGCACTTCATCGTCTTCCCTCCTGATTTATATAAGATCCGTTTATCTGTTATGTCCGTTCCATCGATTTTGCATATGACCGATATCCTGTTCGGGAAAACTGATTCACCATCGTTTTCTGTCTGGGAACCTGAACACTTTAAGGATTGGATCAGGTTTTACTCGCCGTATGGGCGATGAATGGGCTGATCAGCTGCCTTACCTCTTTAGATCCGCAGCTGGGGCAGGCCATCTCACCTCTTTCATGCTCCTTCAACGTTAACACCTCGGTGAATATTTTTTTGCAGTTCTGGCACTCATATTCGTAGAGCGGCATCTTCTCCTCCTCTGAGAAGAGGCGATTCTCATCGATCACCATCCTTCCCCAAAACAGTTGGCCCGATTTTATTTTCAAGGATCAAAAAGGCAAGTACAATCCCCCGAAAGAAGGGTTTTGTCAGAGTGACATGTTCGGTTTAAATCGATCGGTCCAGCAAAAAACACGAAGCGACAGACGATCTAGCCTTTGACGCAGACCATCGGCTCCAATCGCGCCACCTTCCGTGCCAGCTTCGCCTGATCGGCGGCGTCGGCGACTGCAGCCACGTCTTTGTAGGCCCCGGGTGCTTCCTCCGCGACACCGCGATAGGAGACGCTTCGAATCAGAATCCCCCGCTTCGCGAGTTGCTCGATGACTTCACTCCCCCGCCACTCGCGGGTCGCCTGGTGACGGCTCATGCTCCGGCCCGCGCCGTGACAGGCGGAACCGAAAGAGCGCGACATGCTCTCCTCGGTGCCCGCCAGAATGTACGAGGCGGTCCCCATGGTGCCGCCGATGAGGACCGGCTGGCCGACCGCCCGCAGCGGCTCCGGAAGATCGGGATGCCCCGGCCCAAAGGCGCGGGTCGCCCCCTTGCGGTGGACATAGAGCGGCTTCTTCTTACCGTCGACGTGATGTTCTTCCACCTTACAGGTGTTGTGAGAGACATCGTAGAGGAGCGAAAGCGGCGCCGCAGGGAAAAGTTGGGAGAAAACCTGTCTGACGAGGTAGGTGAGAACCTGACGATTGGCGAGGGCGCAGTTGATTGCCGCACGCATGACGCCGAGGTAATCCCGACCGACGTCTGATTGAATCGGCGC
>JAHFEM010000085.1 GCA_023248505.1 Nitrospirota bacterium | reverse complement strand
GAAAATATAGGAGGGGGTGCTGTCGATGATGTTGTTCAGCAATTCTCGGTTGGCGTGCAGCGCCTCCTCCGTCTGTTTGCGCTCGGTGATGTCGTTTCCGAACGAAATGGTGGCGACGACCTTCCCGTCGACCTTCACCGGATTGTTTTGCCAGATAATGTGGCGTTCTTCGCCGCTCTTGGTGAGGATCGGATTTTCAAAGGTCTTCGGCATCCCGCCGGCCATCAGCCGGGCAAACTCTTCCCAGACATGAGGATATCGATTTTTGGGCGTCAGCGTCTCGAACCAATTCTTCCCTTTCAATTCCGAAAGGGTGTACCCGGTGATCTTTTCGGCCGTTTGGTTGAAGATATCGATATTCCCCTCGTTATCGAGGCTGAGGATGATCACGTTGGCCGTCTGAATCAGGTTTTCGGAAAACTCTTTGGCATTTCGCATCGCCGCCTCGATCCGTTTGCGCTCGGTTTGGTCGATCCCCATGCCGCCGAGGTAGAGATGGCCCGCCGAATCGGTAAACCGGAATTTATAGGTGAGCCAGTGATGCGCGCCGTCGGCGTGCGGCATGTCCTCTTCGACGGGGCGCGTTTCACCCGAAAACAAGATCGCCACATCGTTGGCGCGCAGCATTTTCGCCGTTTCAGGAGGCCACAGCTCGGAATCCGTTTTCCCGCGCCAATCGACGTTTTGTAGTTCGAACGTCCGCTCGAAGGTTGAATTGATATAGAGCAGCCGGCCTTCCTCGTTTTTAATAAAGGCGGTGATCGGGCTGTTTTCCATGAAGGCGTTGAAACGCGCTTCGCTCCCCCTGAGCGCTTCTTCCGCCCGTTTCTGTTCGGTGACATCCGTCACGAAACCTTCCAGATAGAGGAGTTCTTCCGAGGGGGAAAAGATCCCTTGCCCCTGTTCTGAGAGCCATTTCTCTTCACCGGAAGCGGGGCGGATACGATAGGTCAACCGATAGGGCCGTCTCTCCTTCAAGGCCTCCTGAATATTGTTCCAGACCGCCTCCCGATCGTCGGGGTGGATGAGCGGCCCGAAGGCGATCTTCCCTTCCGTAAAGTCGGAGGGGAGATAGCCGGTTAGAGCATAGATCCCTTCGCTGACGAATTCCGCCGACCAATCCTTGTCGTTTCGGCATCGGTAGACCATGCCGGGGAGGTTGCTGAAGAGGGTGGCGTAGGTCCGCTCGCTTTCTCGAAGCGCATCCTTGGATTGTTTCATCGAGACGAAAAGGGAGCCGATTGTGCCGACGCCGGCGGCCGTCAGAACGGAGGTGGCCAGGGCGACCCATTCGCTCTGCAGGTCGGGCGCCGTACCTCCGGAGAGGAAGTTGAACAGGGTAATGCATCGGCGGAGGGCCATCAGGGTGACGGCGGCGGCGATCATCGCCCAGCCGATCCGCCTTCCGGTGATTCGAATCAATCTCAAAGCAAGAATTGCCGCGACGAATTGAAGGAGGATGGAGACGACCAGGATCAGCATGATTCCCATGAGATTGATCCTTAATGGTGCGTCGATCGATGTTTTTTAGAAAAGGTACGAGGGTCTTCGGCGGTGCGTAATACAAAATAGAAAAACGATGCCTAAAGACACCTTAGTATAAGACAGTTGATAAATCAAGAGGTCAAACGAAAAAGAAGCGGCGAATTTCTTCAGCGACCTCGTTCGGCTTGTCCATCTGTGAAAGATGTCCGCAGTCGGGGAGAGTGATCAGTCGGTTGTTGGGGAGTCGTTGGTGGAGCCGCTTAGCGTGATCGATCGTCAGCCAGCGGTCGTTCTCACCCCAGAGGATGAGGACCGGTTGACGGATTTGGGGGAGAAGGGCGTCCATCTCGCGCATTGTTTCGGTCGAAATCCCCTGCAGGAATCGAAAGAGGTCCTTTCGTCGTCGCAATGTCGCAAAGGGGGCGGTGACCCGCTCAATCAGTGCGCCGGTGAGGAGGCGGGGATCATGAAGGGAGCGAGAAAAGAGCGCTTTGGCGCATCGCCTTAGGACCGGGTCGCGTAGGAGATAGGGGAGAAGTTTTCCGAGGATTCGGCTCCGGGCAATCTCCGTGGCGACGGGAGGAGAGGGGAAGCCGTATGGATTGACGAGGATGAGGCGATCGACGCGATCCGGGTGTCGCCCCGCGACACCGAGGGCGATGCCGCCCCCCATCGAGCTTCCGACAATCGCGGTCTTCTCGATTTTTTTCCAATCGAGGAAGGCGACGACCGCCTCGATCATCTCTGAAAGGCTCTCCCCCCATTCCTCGGGAAGGGGACTTCTCCCGAATCCGGGAAGGTCGATCGCATCGATTCTGAACCGGTCGGAGAGGAGGGGGATCAGCCGCTCCCATGTTTCGAGAAGGTCAAAGAGGCCGTGAATCAGAAGAAGGGGAGGGCCGGCGCCGCTTTCGATGTAATGAAGCCGATTGAGAGAGTCCATTGTGTTTGCCGGTTCCATCGTTTCGAACTATAGCAGATCGGGAATCTATTTTGAAGGCGGCGCATCCTTCTTCCCCTCTCCCTTGTGATCTATTCCGGAAATAGCCTAAAATATTTAAAAGGACGATGGGAGGAAAACCGATGAATAAAATCAATTCAGGCTGGCTGCTGATCACGCTCTTCCTTCTTTCGGGTTCCGGCTGCGCATCGATACCCCAAGAGAAAACCGTTTCGGTTCCGATTGCAGAGATCCAAAGCCATCCCCGCGACTGGGTCGGCAAGAACGTCCAGATTTCGGGGGAGGTGAAAGAGGCCTTCTCCCTGGTTCTCTACAAATATTTCATTGTGCAGGACAAAACCGGCGAAATCCAAGTGGTCACCTCGAAACCGCTTCCCCGGAAGGGAGAAAAAATCCAGCTTCAGGGGAAAGTAGAAGAAGGCTTATCGATCGGAAGCGAGCCACGGACCGTCATCCGGGAAAAGGGCTAGGGCTCTAGCCGGTTCGATCGGGGATCGGTCTCACACCCTCGCCCTTTTTCCGCTCAACGCCTTGACAGACCCGCAACATCTGCTACCCTTTCATCAACATCCCCGAGCAGCATGAGAGAGGTGTCCGCTTCCTTCTCCCTCCATCTCGGGTCATCCCACTCCAGACGAAATTCGCGTCACAAAATGAGAGGAGATATGAGACGGTCACAAGATCTCAAGCGTCTTGCGAGCATTGTTCCCGGCGTGGCCGGTGATGAGGATATGGAAGCCATACGAGAGACAGACCGGGTCGTTTGTTTCCGTCTGGCCTCCGATCTGAGGGAATGCGAGGGGGATATCGAATCGGTCAAGCGATATTTGATCGAGAAGGGGGATCTCTCCCTCCTTCCGGAGCTCGAATATTTGACGGCGAAAATCGACAGGCTGAGCAGTGTGATGAAATATACCGGTCAAGGCGGCCGGTGGGGCGTTGCTTCTTACCCGGTGAATCAAGAAGAGCTGGAACAGCTCCATGCCTTTGACCTCGCATTGTTTGACGAGCTTGAGTCGGTCCGGGCGAAAGTCCATCTGCTGAAGGCGGCGGCGGGCGACCGGACGGCGCTCAAACGATCGATCCCTTCCGTCGATCAGGCCATCGACCATCTCGAGAAGGTCTTCTCGACGCGCTCGAACGTTCTCACCCTCCACTAGGAGCCGACCGATGTCTCAATTCATGGAAGTGATCGAATGGTTGGACCAGACCGGAACGGAGATTGTGAACCGTTATCCCGAGAAGGGGTCGGCGGAGATCAAATTCGGCGCGCAACTGGTCGTTCGGGAGAATCAGGCGGCGATCTTCTTCCGGGACGGGAAAGGACTCGATATTCTCGGTCCGGGCCGCCACACCCTTTCGACGAAGAACCTTCCCATTCTCACCAAAGTGCTCTCGCTCCCGTGGGGGTTCAAGAGCCCCTTCCGGGCGGAGGTTTACTTCGTCAGCCTCAAGATCTTCACGAACATGCGTTGGGGAACCAAAGATCCGGTGGCGTTTAAAGACAGCGAGCTCGGCCTGATCCGCCTTCGCGCCTTCGGGACTTTTACGATGCAGGTGACGCAGCCGCTTCTCTTCATCAACACCCTCGTTGGAACGCAGGGCTCTTTCGAGACGACCCAGATTGAGGACTATCTGCGCGAAGTGATCGTCTCGCGGCTGAACGATTTTCTCGGAGAGACGGTCGACAGCCTGATCCACCTCCCCAAGTACTATGATGAGATGGGGGTGGCGGTGCGGGCGCGCTTGACGGAGGATTTTCGAAAGTACGGGATCGCGCTGGTCGATCTCTTCATCAACCGGATTACCCCTCCCGAAGAAGTTCAAAAAATGATCGACGAACGGGCCGGGATGGCGGCCGTCGGCGACCTCGATCAGTTTTTGAAGTTTAAAGCGGCGAAGGCGATGGGGGATGCGGCGAGCTCCGGAGGCGGCGCGTCCGGGATGGGGTTGGGGGTCGGCGCGGGGATGGGGGCCGGCATCGGGATGATGATTCCCGGCATGCTCTTTCAGACCCTCGGCAAGGAGGGGGCGACCGCTGAGAAGATCCTCTCGAAGGGGATGGTCCACTGTCCCGAGTGCCACGGAGAGGTCGCGCTCGACGGCCGTTTCTGTTCCCACTGCGGACACCAGATGGTCGTGATCAAGAAGTGCCCCCGTTGCGATAAGAACCTCACCACCAGCGCAAAGTTCTGCTCCGCCTGCGGCCTCGATCTTAAAAGCGCGCATCACTGCAAACAATGCCGGGCGAAACTCCCCCCCGGCACGAAATTCTGCTTCAACTGCGGAGAGCCGATCTCCGATCCATCGAAGTCCTGAAGCGTTCACACTGCGCTTCGACACGCTTGGAATAGATGAACAGTCCTCTCATCGTCTCCACCGAATGTCCCACCTGCGGGGCTCCCCTCGACTTCACGGAAGGGACCTGCGCGATTCAATGCGACCACTGCCGCTCCCGTCTCCTCGTCACCGGCCGGAAACAGCTCCTCAGCTACTTTATTTCTCCGAAGCTCGATATCCATCGCGCCGTCGCCCGAGCGCTCCTTGCTCAGAAAGAGGAGGGGGTCGAATGCCGCGTTCTGGAGCCGCGTCTTTATTTCATCCCTTATTACCGGCTGACCGGACACGATTTTCTCTGGGAGCGATCCTCTCCAACAAAGGACGAGCCGATCGATCTTTCGGTGTTCCCTCCCGATCCTCCTCAGGCCGATCTTGCGGCGACGTTCCGGTCGGCCTCCGATTTCTTCGGCCGTCTCTGGGAGACCGGCAGGAAAATCGATCGGGGAGAGGATGAACCGCCCGAACCGGGGGAGCCCCGGAACGCGGCCGCCCCGATAGAAGGCAATCGGCCTGTTTTGGAGCCGCGCCGTGAGAGGCCGGAGCCGGTCTCCGAAGAAGGAGAGATGACCTTTCGGGACCGTTATGTTGAAAAGAATTTTATCGCATGCGACCTGAAGGGATGGGGATCGTATTCGCTGGGGGTTCGGCCGGCGGTTCTCCGGCTCGAACTGTTCCGAAGGGAGATCTTGGAAACGCAGGGGCGGATTGTCGGTGTCACGCTCTCCTCCGACGCGGCGTTGGATCTTGCCATGAGAAAGGCCGAGCCGGAGCAGGTTCTCTATCGGCAGGTGCTCGGCCGGGTTTTATCGCTGATCTATTTCCCTTTCTGGGTGATTCGCGTCGAAAGAAAGGGAGAGGAGCGATTGATCTTTCTCGATGCCGTCTCCGAGCGGGTAATCCACCTCGATGCCCCGGTTTCCCTTCAGCAGATATTGGATCGGCCTGCGGCGTCCGACGCCGCGACGGTCGGCTTCCGGCCGCTCACCTGCCCTAATTGCGGATGGGATTTTCCCTTTACACCCGAGGACATCCTTTTCTTTTGCGCCTCGTGCGTCAAGGGATGGCAGATCCGGGGAAGCGCCCTCTCCGAAATTAATTATGAGGTGGCGGCCCCGCTTCCAAATGGAAGGGCCGCCTCTCGATATCTCCCGATTTGGGTGCTCCAGGCGGAGGTGGACCGGAACCCCTCCTTCCGCTTCTTCCTTCCGGCGTTTCGCTATCGCCGCCTGAAACTCCTCGGCGATTTGGCCCAGCAACTCTCGAAGGCACAGCCTGTCTACACGATTTCCGCGGAATCGTTCGTCCCTTCCCAGGGAGGTTGCTACGATCAAGAGGATGCCGCCTTGCTGGCCCGATTTACCTGGGCGGGATTGCAGGGGAAACCGCCCGACCTGGAGGAAAAACCTTTTCTCATCCAACGCGCCACCCTGACCTGGTTTCCTTTCCAGGCCGAAGGGAATGGGCTGCGAGATCCGTTCACCGGAATGGATCTCCCTCAAAATCTTTTTGTCTGAGGACCTGATTCCCGGGGCGGGGATTGCCGGCGAAAGTTTTGAGTGATATACTCCCGCCGTGGATCCTGTGACGCATACGCTCGTCGGCGTCGGCCTGGCGAACGCATTTTTTCGAAAGCGAATGGGGAAGCCTGCCGTTCCGATCCTGGCCCTCGCTTCCAACCTTCCCGACATCGATGCGGTCGTTGTCCTCACCGGCGATCCCGCCGCCATCCTGCTGCGGCGGACCTTCGGCCACTCCCTCTTTTTGCTTCCGCTCTGGGCGTTGGCCCTGAGTCTGGTCTTCCGGCGCTTTTATCCTCAACTTCGCTGGGGGAGTCTCTTCGGCCTGACCCTCCTCGGCGCCCTGGTCCATCTCTTCTTCGATCTGGTGAACTCTTTCGGCGTGGTCCTCCTCTGGCCGTTCAGCGATTGGCGGCCGGAATTCGGAATCATTTTCATTATCGATCTGATCTTGACCGGACTGCTGGCGGCCCCCCTTCTCCTCTCCCGTATTCCATCGATGCGGGGCGCGGTTGTCTCGCTCTCGCGGGGGGCGGTCGCGCTGGCGGCGGTCTATGTTCTTTTCTGTGCGGTCGCTCGGACGCAGGCGCAGCAGGTTCTTAACTCGGCCTCGGCGCGGCCGGCCGATTTCAGCTACGTCTTTCCGGAGCCGCTGGGACCGCACCGGTGGCGCGGCGTGTGGCGGGAGGGGAAGCGATATCGGATCTATTTGATTCATCCCTTCTCCGGACGGATGGAGGAGCGCGATCAGGTGGTCACCGAGATCGATGATCCGCGGGTCGAGAAGGCGCGAAGCACGGCGCCGGCGCGCCGGGTGGAGTGGTTTTTCAAGGCGCCTGTCTGAAAAGTGGGTGAAGCGGGAGAGAGAGGGTCGGCGGATGCTCCGGCCCAGGTCCAAGTCTATGACTTGAGGTTCAGGAATCTGGTGGTGGAGCGTTCGGTTCCGTTTGTCTTC
>JAHFEM010000491.1 GCA_023248505.1 Nitrospirota bacterium | reverse complement strand
ACCGTATTCCCCGTCACGAGCGCGGGGGTGATTTTCCACGATGGGATGGCGATCGGAAAATTCCAGGGGGTAATCTGAGCGAAAACGCCGATCGGGACCCGCACCGATTTCGCATCCTTATTCGGAAGCTCCGAGGGAACCGTTTCTCCGGAGAGGCGTCTTCCCTCGCCGGCCATGTAATAGGTCATGTCGATCGCCTCTTGAACATCCCCCAGCGCTTCGGGCATTACCTTCCCCATTTCCCGGCAGACCAACTCTCCAAGCATTTGTTTCCGTTGCACCAGAAGCTCGGCCGCCTTGTAGAGGATCTCTCCCCGTTTCGGCGCCGGCGTGAGGGCCCATGCGCGAAAGGCTCTGCGGGCGGCGGCGACCGCTTTATCAACGTCCGAAGCATCGGAGTCGGCAACGGTTCCGACGAGATCTCTCGTATCGGCCGGGTTCCGGCTCTCAAACGTCTTTCCCCGGGCGGCGTCAACCCATTTTCCATTGATATAATTTCGAATTTTTTCAGCCATTTCACACTTCCCCTTTTCAACTTTTTCATTCTATCCAAAAAGGGGCGAAAAGACAACTGGGGGCAAAGAGCACGGGAGGGGGAAGGGGTCGGCGGGAGGCGGAGAGGCTAAATATTTTTTCATCTTCCCCCCCCTCTCCCACTTCCGCCTCCCGCCTCCCGTTATTTATCCTTTGACCGTTTGCTTTTTGATTTTTGATCGATTATGATGAGAAAAAGGCAGGGAAAATGGCGAAAATTAAAACGGTCTTTTATTGCCAGGAATGCGGCTATCAGTCGCCCAAATGGCTCGGGAAGTGCTCTGACTGCGGCGTTTGGAACTCGCTGGTTGAAGAGCGGGTCGAGCCAAGCCTGGGGAAAAGTCAGGAGTCCCGATGGGTGGCCCAAGGAGAGCTCGACCGGGAAATCTGGGCGCCGAAGCCGATTTCTCAAATCCTCCCTGCTTTTGAGACGCGGGCGAAAACCGGGTCGATGGAGTTGGACCGTGTTTTAGGAGGGGGGATTGTCGCCGGGTCGGTGATCCTGATCGGCGGCGATCCGGGAATCGGAAAATCGACCCTCTTGCTCCAGTCGCTCGACCAGATCGGAGCCGGCCGCGGGAAGGTGCTCTACGTTTCCGGAGAAGAGTCGCCGGCGCAGATCAAATTGCGGGCCGACCGGCTCCGGATCTCCTCCGATCATCTCTATATCCTCGCTGAGACGGCCTTTGAGGAAATTATTCATCATGCCCAGGCCGTTCAGCCGATCGCGATCGTCATCGATTCGATCCAGACGGTCTACACGCGCCAGCTCAGCTCCGCCCCCGGAAGCGTCACGCAGATCCGGGAAGTCGCTTCTCAGTTGATGTTTTACGCCAAGCGGACCAACGTGGCGGTCTTGATTGTCGGCCATGTCACCAAAGAGGGGGCGATTGCAGGCCCGCGCGTTTTGGAGCATATCGTCGACACGGTCCTCTATTTCGAGGGGGATAAGGGCCATCCCTATCGGATTCTCCGGGCGATCAAGAATCGATTCGGGTCGACGAACGAGCTGGGGATTTTCGAAATGAAAGGGGCCGGCTTGGTCGACGTCGATAATCCCTCGGGCCTTTTCCTGGCCGAGCGGCCGCGCGATGCGGCCGGCTCGGTGGTCGTCGCGGCGCAGGAAGGAACCCGGCCGATCTTGGTGGAGCTCCAGGCGCTGGTGAGCGCTTCTTATCTCGGCACGGCGCGTCGAATGGCGCTGGGGGTCGATCCGAACAGGGTCTCGCTCCTTTTGGCCGTTTTGGAGAAACGGGCGGGTCTTCACCTGGCGGGCCAAGATGTCTTCATTAATATCGTCACCGGCATTCAGGTGGATGAGCCGGCGATCGACCTGGGGATTGTGGCGGCGGTCGCTTCGAGCTTCCGGGAGCGGCCGGTCGATCCGGGGACGGTGATCTTCGGAGAGGTCGGTTTGGCCGGGGAGATCCGCGGCATCCAACAGCCGGCCCTTCGAATACGCGAGGCCGAGAAGCTCGGATTCAAACGATGCATCCTTCCCAAGCGGAACGAGGAGTTGCTTCAGGAGGAAGAGATCGGGAATACACTGGAGGTCATCGGCGTCTCCCATATCGCAGAGGCGCTTGAGCTGATCTAGGAGAAGAGGTTGGTCCGTTCCTGGTTTTTCCTGGGGCTGGTGGTGCTCCTGCTCGTATCGGGTTGCGCGAAAAAGGAGATCCGGCCCGTTGAAGAGGCGGTGAAGAAGGATGCCTCGTTGGAGGAGCTCCTGACCTTCTACCAACTGCGCCGCCAGGAGTGGAACGGCTTTAAAGGACTGTTGGAGATCGCGGCCGATTCGCAACGACAGGGACGCCATACGTTTCAGGCGAGTTGGGTCTTCCAAGAGGGGCAGACCCGAATCCGCGGATTTCATCTTCTGGGGGGGACTCTTTTTGAATTGCGGCTCGCCGGCCCGGAGGTCACGCTCCATCTTCCGTCGGAGCGCCGGACCATCGAGGCGACGCGCGATGAATTTGAGGAGCAGATC
>JAHFEM010000490.1 GCA_023248505.1 Nitrospirota bacterium | reverse complement strand
GGGCAGCCCCCCGGCCCTGGAGGAAACCGTCCGCCCTCTGATTCATCTTTCCTTAAAAGGGTTGGAGCGGATGTGGATGAAGGATCAAGGGCTCTTCTGCTTCACCGTGCGCGACAGCCCGCAAGGGCCGGCGCCGGAGGGGACCTCTCTGCGGTATACGGCGATCACCCTCCTGGGGCTGCATCGCGCCGCAGCAAACGGCTGGCCGGTCCCGCTCGATCTGAAAGCGATCCTCCGCCAGACCCTTGATGCCGCTTCGACGACCCGGAATATCGGCACACTCGGGCTGATCCTTTGGGCGGGGGTGGCGTTGACCCAGAGGGTCGATCCCCGGATCGATGCGGCGATCCGATCCCACGGTCCGTTTTATCAGGAGGCGGAAAACGGGATTTACGCGACAACCGAGCTGGCCTGGTTGTTGATCGCCTTGATCGAAGCGGCGGAGGTCTCCTCCGGGGCCGAGCGGGCGCGGTTTGAGGAGTCGGCGCATCTGGCTTATCGCCTCCTGAAGCGAAATTTCAGCTCGGAGCGCGCGCTCTTCTCCTTCTCCACGCAAATCTCCCGCAATTGGCTTCGGCCGCTACGGAGCCGACTCGGCTTCTTTGACGGACAGGTGTACGGCATTTACGCCTTCGCGCAGTATGCAAGACGTTTTTCCAATGGGGAGGTGCTCGCTCATGCCAAGCGCTGCGCCGAGCGGATTTGCGATTTTCAGGGAGCGCGGGGGGAATGGGCCTGGCACTATAATGCCCTTCGCGGGAGGATGGTCGATCGTTATCCGGTTTACGCGGTTCACCAGCATGGGATGGCGCCGCTTGCCCTCAAGGGGCTCTCTGAAATCTCGACGGGGAATTACCGTCTCGAGATCATGCGGGGGCTTCGGTGGCTCCTCGGCGAGAACCCGCTGCATTTCCGGTTTGTCGATGAACAACATTCGGTGATCTGGCGGTCGATGAAGCGGCGGTCTCCTTTGGCGAAGGCGATCTATGTCAATAAAGTGGCGAGCTTCGTCGGGCCGACCGGCTGGATCGAAGCCTTGGACCATCCGGCCTTCCTCACCATCGATCGAGAGTGCCGTCCCTATGAGTTGGGGTGGCTGCTCTTTGCTTTCTCGGATGTTCCTCCGAGAAAGGGGAGGGGCGATGAATCCTCCCTGTGAGCGGCAGATCGGCGCCCTTCATATTCACTCCAGCTATTCTCATGACGCCGAGTGGCCGCTGGAGCGATGCAAGGAGGTCTTCAAAAGAGAGGGCTATCACTTCCTGGCGATGACCGAACATGCGGAGGGGCTCGACCCGGAGCGGGCGGCGGTCTGGCTGGAGGAGTGCGATCGCCTCTCCGATCCGGCGTGTTTGATCCTCCCCGGATTTGAATTCTCCGTCGGCCGCCAGATCCATCTTCTCGGCTTCGGTGTTCGGAAGCTCCTCCGCGGGCGGTCGATGGAGGCGCTGATCGACCAGATCCATGAGGCGGGGGGGGTGGCGGTCTGGGCCCACCCGGTTCCGGCGTCGCTGAACCTGATCTATCCTGCCGCCGAAGCGCTCGATGGGATGGAGATCTGGAACAGCCGCTATCACAAGGGAGGGGGTCTGCCGTTGCGTTTGTTGCGGGCGCTTGAAAAGCTTCGCGAGACGCGGCCCGCTTTTCACGGCTTTGCCGGAATCGATTTTCACAAAGGGGATCAAGACCGCCGGCTCTCGGTCGCGGTCGAGTCTCCCCGGTCGGCCTCCGCCATCCTGGAGGCCCTCCGCGCCGGACAGTTTATGATTCAAAGGGGTCGCCTCCGCATTCCGGCGACCGGATCGCTCTCCTGGCGGCAGCAGATCGAGATGGCGCTTCATACGAATTTCTTTCGGACGGAATCCAATGCGCTCGCTCCTTAAACGAAAACTGCAACGGGGGATCAAGTGGATGGTCCGCCTCTTCTACCCGGTTTACCTTCTGATCGATTTTTTCAGAAGAAAAGAAGAGGTTCGGATCTTGATGTATCACAAGGTCTCCAACCTTCCGCCCGAACGCGAAGTTCCCTACTGCAACGTTCCGGTCGCCTCCTTCGAGGCGCAGATCGGTTTTCTGGCGAAGAGCGATCTCGAAGTCATCCCATTGGAGCAGCTCGAAGGATGGCTGAAGGGGAAGGCGCCGCGGGGAGATCGAAAAAAAGTGGTGATCACATTCGATGACGGCTTTCAAGACAATTTCCTCTATGCGGCTCCGATCTTGCACAAATACAAACTGCCGGCGACCTTCTTCGTGATCACCGGCGCGGTCGGGCGCAAGGCTCCGTTTGATCATCTTCCGTGGGACGCCGCCTCCTTGTCCGATCGAGCGGCCCATCCGGAGCATTGGCTGCCGCTGACCTGGGAGATGCTCCGCGAGATGGCGAAGCAAGGCCACGCCGTCGGGACGCATACCCGGTCGCACCGCTCCCTCGCCGGGTTAAGCCGGGCCGAAGTGTGGAACGAAGTTGCACAATCTAAGAAAGAATTGGAGTCGCGGTTGCAGGCGCCCATCGCCGCCTTCTCC
>JAHFEM010000084.1 GCA_023248505.1 Nitrospirota bacterium | reverse complement strand
ATCCGATTTTGTCTCCTTGGAAGCCACATTCACGATCTGTTCAAAAAGGGCGGTTGGGTTTAGCTCGAGGAGAAGATTCTGGCTGATATCAAACAGCGGCATTAATAGCTTAAGACGTAGATTTTCCTTCGTGAGACGATTTTTCTCCAACGTTTCTTGGATCGCCTGAAGAAGCTCTTGTTGAGTAAACGGTTTGACGATGAACGCTTGTGCTCCGATGTGCAGAGAGTGGATCGCTTGATCCAGACGACCGTGGCCGGTGATGATAATGGCCGGCAGATCCTCCTGAAATTCTCGGATCGATTGAAGGAGCTGAAGACCATCCATTTCGGGCATGGAAATGTCGGTCATCAAGAGATCAAAACTCTCCTCCTCGACCGCCCGCAGCGCCATGTGCGGGCTATCAACGCAGGTCGGAAGATAGTCATGTCGCGTTAAGATCTCGCTGCACAAAAGGCGAATGTTCGCCTCATCGTCCACCACCAAGATCTTTTCATGCGCCATGTCGTATCTCTCGTTTATTGCACGGGGAAGAAAAGAACGACGAACGACTAGGAAAGACGAACACCGGCATAATAACAGCAGTTTTGGTCGTCCAGATTATTAATAAACGATCGCTCTTTTCCATCATTGAAGAGAACACGAACCATGCAGAGCCCCCCCTGGACTTCCGAGTTTCGCTCTTCTACGACCATGCCCTCTCCCCATTCCGGAAATTGACCGTGGACAACCCAATCGCCTACTTTTAAATAAATTCTTCGGACCATAAAACCTACGAACCTTTTGTGAATTGAGGGTATCCCCTCTCCTCTGTTTTGTCAAGATCAAGCTTTCCAAATCTCTTAAACGTTTCAAGCCATTCCGCCACATTTGCCCGGATGTCGCCTCCCAATGCGGAGATCACCGCGACCCCATCCGCGCCGGCCGTGATCATCTTCGGAAGATGAGTCAATTGAATCCCTCCAATCGCATAGACAGGAAGGCGGACCTTCTGCTTGATCTCGGTAACGGATGCAATCCCGACAGGCGATTTGGCATCCTCCTTGGTTTTTGTTTGGAAAATCGGTCCGAAGCCGATGTAATCCGCTCCTTCCGATTCCGCGTTCACCGCTTCCTCAAGCGTGTGGGTGGAAACGCCGACGAACGTCTCGTTTCCCAAAATCTTTCTCGCCACCCATAATGGAAGGTCGTCTTGGCCCAGGTGAACCCCATCGGCCCTTACTGCCGATGCAAGATCAATCTGATCGTTAATGATCAGCACCGCACCGCGCTCTGCTGTCATTCTCCGAAGCTGTCGGGCAGTCTCATACATCTTGCTTCTCGGACTCTTCTTATCTCTGTACTGGATCAAACGGGCGCCCCCCTCCATCGCCTGCCCCACCGCCTCCAGAAGCAACTTTTGCGGGTCATCCCGCATCGGGTTACTAGGGATGGCGCCGGCCGCTGCGTAAAGGGCGGGATCTGTAATAAGATACAATGGGAACATTACTGTAACGGAAGGGGATAAGAGGATAAAAATCGTTCTAAAAAATTGGTTGAGAATCGGCCTTTGATAAAGGCCGGATCGTCAAAAACGCGTTTATGAAGCGGCAGCGTGGTTTTAATCCCCTCGACGACAAACTCCGAGAGGGCCCCTCGCATCTTCGCAATGGCCTCATCACGGGTCCCCGCATGAACGATTAACTTTGCGATCAACGAATCATAATAGGGGGTCACAACGCTATTCAGGTAAATCCCGGAATCGACGCGGACCCCCGGCCCTCCGGGAAGATGAAAAGCAGTCACGGTCCCGGGAGAAGGGGTAAACTTCTCAGGGTCTTCCGCATTGATCCGGCATTCAAAACTATGTCCTCTCAATTTCACTTGGCTCTGCTTAAACTCAAGCGATTTCCCCGCCGCAATCTTGATTTGCTCCTTAACGAGATCGATTCCGCTGACCATCTCCGTAATCGGATGCTCCACCTGAATTCGGGTATTCATTTCGATGAAGTAAAAATTATGATCCTTATCCAGAAGGAATTCGACGGTTCCCGCGTTGACGTAGTGCGATGCGCTGACCGCCTCTAATGCGGCGCGTCCCAGCTCTCGCCTCAATCGATCATCGACGACGGGAGAAGGACTCTCCTCGATCAGTTTCTGATGTCTTCGTTGGATCGAGCAGTCCCTTTCACCGAGGTGAATGACCTTTCCTTTTTCATCGGCTAAAATCTGAACCTCGATATGTCGAGGATCAATAAAATACTTTTCAATATAAACCCCGTCATCACCGAAGGCGGTTCTGGCCTCCATCTGGGCCGTCTGCAATGACTTCGCGAGCTCCTCTTGGCGGTGGACGACACGCATGCCCCGTCCGCCTCCCCCCGCAACGGCTTTGATGATCACAGGGTAACCGATCTTCTTTGCGGTCTCGACCGCTTCCTTTTCATTCGCCACTTTCCCTTCGCTGCCGGGAATGACGGGGATTCCCCTCCTCATCATTGTTTCGCGCGCTTTTGCCTTATCCCCCATCAAACTAATGCACTCGGGGAAAGGACCTATGAACTTGATCCCGGCCGACTCGCAGACCTCCGCAAAATGGCTATTTTCAGCCAAAAACCCATATCCGGGATGGATCGCTTCGGCGCCGGTAATCTCTGCGGCACTGAGAATATTGGGAATGTTTCGGTAAGAAAGGGTGGCGTCGGCCGGGCCGACACAGACGCTCTCGTCCGCGAAGCGCACGTGCAGAGAGGCGGCATCGGCCTCCGAATGAATCGCTACCGTTTGAATGCCAAGCTCACGGCACGCACGGAGGATTCGAAGTGCGATCTCTCCACGGTTGGCAATGAGGATTTTTTTAAACACCGTTCTCGACTCACGATGATAACATTACGGAAGAACAGGCTGGAAGCGCATGATCACAAACGGCATCAGAAAAAAACCGCCGGACCGCTTATTGGGTTTCAGCGATCGGATCGTTCGGGAATCAGTGCGGGGTATCCGACCCGACTCATCCACCTGACGGAAAATTAAACGGGCTCGATTCGAAATAGGGGCTTCCCGTACTCAACGGCCGTCCCATCCTCTACGCAAATCTCGACGATCTTGCCGTCTAGATCTGACTCAATCTCATTCATCAGCTTCATCGCTTCCACGATGCAAAGGATTTGCCCCTTTTTTACGATATCACCGATCTCAACATAGGGATCGACATCGGGTGAAGCCGATTTATA
Organism: Nitrospirota bacterium; assembly: GCA_023248505.1. Taxonomy (GTDB): domain Bacteria; phylum Nitrospirota; class Nitrospiria; order SBBL01; family Manganitrophaceae; genus Manganitrophus. The sequence continues at coordinate 4,063 of JAHFEM010000084.1, read as the reverse complement.
GAAGGTTCCGACAATCGGAGAGCGGACGACGGGATATCGTCCCAATTCCGCTTTTGACTCGATCGCAGCGGCCGTCTCATTTTCCACCTGTGATGAGGCGACGGGCGCTGATCCCCGCTCTTTTGATGCAAAGAGGATCTCTTTGCGCAGCCGGATCCTCTTGCCGCCCTCTTCTAACTCGATTTCGGTCAGCGCCATCTCGCACATCAGATCGGCTAGTTTTTTAATTTCATTCAAATCCATGATTGCTCTCATCAAAGTAACAAATTCTGCCGATCAAACCGCCGCGTCAGCAGCCTGGGAGAAGCGGGCTCTGCTGCTATTTCACACGTTCAACGTACGTTCCCGTTCGCGTATCCACCTTGATGACTGTTCCCTCTTCCAAGTAGAGAGGAACTTTCACCGTTCCTCCTGTCTCAAGCTTTGCGATCTTGGTTCCGCCTGTCGCCGTATCGCCGCGAATACCCGGCGCGGTCTCGACAACCTTCAATTCGACAAAAAGAGGCAGGTCCACTCCCAACGGTTTTCCCTGAAAAAAGAGAATCTTCACCACCATATTCTCTTTGAGGAAATCCTTCGCAGGACCCAACTGCTCCGCGGAGATAAAAAGCTGCTCATAGGTCTTGGCATCCATAAAGTGATATTCAGGACCCTGGGCATACAAAAATTGCATCTCCCGTTCAAGGAGATCAGGCGCCTCAAATTTTTCCCCCGACCGGAAGGTCCGCTCCAGAAGGTTACCGGTTTTAAGATTCTTTAACTTGGTCCGAACGAACGCTCCCCCTTTTCCCGGTTTTACATGCTGATAGTCTACTATAATATAGGGATCTCCATCCAGCTCAATCTTACCGCCGCTCTTAAAATCACTCGTTGAAATCACTTCACTTCCCCTTTCTTTTACCCTTTTGAAGATGAACCGGCTTTCGAAGATATTCAATGATCCCAAGGAAGCCTAAAAGATAACTTTGTGGACCGAAACCCGACACTTGACCGATAACGACATCGGCGATCAGAGAGGTCTTTCGAAACGCCTCCCTTGAGTGGATGTTGGACAGGTGAACTTCGACAGTGGGAATTCCGACGGAAAGAATTGCATCCCGAATCGCAATGCTGGTATGCGTGTAGGCAGCCGGATTGATGACGAGGGCATCGAATTGGCCCAATGCTTGCTGAATTTGATCAACGAGCGCCCCTTCGGAGTTGGACTGGAAGATCTCAACCGTAACCCCCTCTTTCCGGGCGAGGTCGGTGATTTGTTGGTCAATTTCGGATAGTCGGAGCGTCCCGTAGTGTTCCGGCTCCCGGATCCCGAGCAAATTCAGGTTCGGACCGTGCAGAACAAGAATACGAGCCACTACGACAACTCCTCCATCAACGTCGCAGCTTCCATTCTTAGGATGAACCTTCCCTTCCCGAAGTTTTTTTCCGAGGCGACGACCAGGAGCAGAAAATACTCCGAATTGATTTTTTTAATGAGAATGACGGCCCGTTCGGTAATAACGGTCATCTCCTCGCTGGAGCCGAGTTCGACGGAATGGCCTGCTTTATCGACCGTCCGCCAGAGCGCCCCGAATTCGGCGACAATCGAACTCAGATCAAGCGTGGGGTCCGCCCGGTACTCCTCTACGATAATACCGTCGGTCGCGGCAATGGCGATTCCCAACAAATCATCTATCTTCTCGGAGATTTTCTTCAGGCTCTCTTTAAAGTTCATTATTTTTTCCGAATGGAATCGAGCCAAGATTGGAGTCGATGGAGTTTTTTCTTTTTTGAATTGTCCGGGTTAGAAACTTCGGAGGAGGCCTCCGCCTTCCGCTCCGGGACAAGATTCTGAAGGGCCTTCTCAAGACCTTGTCGACTCTCCTCATCTGAAGCATCCCGTGCAAGCAGCTTTTCATAAATGTTGGCCGCCTCTTTATAATGTCCTTGACTCATATAAAGCGAGGCGAGCGTCGTCGAAAGAAGAGGGTCTTCCTTTTCGCTACCCTCCCTTGATCGTTCTTCCGCGCTGGGGGGCGGAGATTCTCTATTGTTGGAAGGGATCTCAAAACCGCCCACAATGGTCTTATCCTCCCACGAATCCCCTGGGTCAGCGGAGAGGCCTTCGAGGGGGACAGGATCTTCGACCACCGCCGGGGGCGATTCGGTCTCCTGCTCGATATTTCCGGAAGTTGCCGAAACTTCTTCTGCAAGAGCGGGCGCAATCGGCGCCGATTGCTCTCTGAATGGATCGCCTGCAATCTCTCCGACGGGAGAAGATGATTCCATTGGCGTTTCCGGCGGCGCTGTTTGAAAGGGTGCTTCGGGCGGATCATTTTCGATCACGGCCGCCTGGTCAGCGGGTGATGACGCGACCAAATCGGCTTCCACCGCGCCGGTCTCCTCTGCGATGCTCGGCTCAGCCGCGGCGGGAGCGATCGAGGAATCGATCTCTTTTCCGCTTTGTACGCTTGAAACCGCCTTTTCCAGAATCCCCGCGAGCGCTTTCGCCTCTTTATCGGAAGGATCGATCGCCGACACCTTCTTACAGGCTTCCAATGCTTTCTCAGGCTCTCCCTTGCCTTGATAGATCACGGCCAGTTTTTTGAGTGCAAGGATATTATCCGGATTGCTGGCGATCACCTGCTCAAACTCGGTCTGAGCCTCCTGAACCTGATTTTTCTGAAGGTAGATCTTACCGAGCATCACCCGCGCGGCGACATAGTTGGAGTGGTTCTTGATGCCTTCCACCAGCACAATAATGGCCTCGTCGACCATATCGCACTTAAGGTATTCCTCCGCTAACGGAACAAAAAGACGCGACGCTGGATTCTGCGTAATCTTGTCCATGAGCTTTATGATTTCAGGAGAGATTATTTTATCCGACATTTTGGGCCCAGAGGATAATTCTGAAGATCATAACAAATCAGGGTAAAAAGTCAAGAAACGCCCTTTTTGATTCTGACAACCTCATCCAAAATATACTGAGCAAGCGTTTCTTTGAGCATTTTCGGAAGTGGCACAATCCGGCCTTTCGAATCAATGAGTTGTACAATATTGGTATCGACATCAAACCCCGCTCCCTCTTGGGTGATATCGTTCGCCACAATCAGATCCAAGCCCTTGCTGAATCGTTTTTTCTGAGCGTTTTCAAGCAGGGACTCGGTCTCTGCGGCAAAGCCGACGATGATCTTCTTCCCTTTTCGGGATCTTAATCCCGCTAAAATATCCTCTGTCTCTTGCAACTGGATTGATCGGGAGTAATTGGTCTTCTTCATCTTTTTCGGAGAGACCTCTTCGGGCTTGTAATCGCTGACGGCGGCGGCCATGAGGACAATGGTTGCCTCGGGATAATGCGCTTCGACCTCCTTTTTCATCTCCTCCGCCGTCCGAACGTCGATCCGCTCGACCCCCGGAGGAGCAGGCAACCGGGTTGGACCGCTAATCAAGATGACACGCGCGCCCCATTCCCGGGCAACCCTGGCCAAGGCATAGCCCATCTTTCCTGAAGAACGGTTGGAGATAAAGCGGACCGGATCGATCGGCTCTTGGGTCGGTCCTGCCGTCACAAGGACCACCTCGCCTGCCAATCGGGATTCCGATGTGAGAAGGGAGACGACTTTTTCGACGATGCTCTTTTCGTTCGCCAGCCTCCCCTTTCCCTCTTTACCCGAGGCAAGGGGCCCGACTTCCGGCTCAATGATTTGAACACCCCGTTTCTGAAGAAGGGCCGCATTCTCTCTGACGGCCGGGTGACTCCACATCCCAATATCCATCGCCGGTGCAATGAGGATCGGAGCGGAGGCGGCCAAGAGGAGATTGCCGAGGAGGTCATCGGCCAGGCCCGCTGCCATTTTGGCGATAAAGTGGGCCGTTGCCGGGGCGATGAGGATCAGATCGGCTTCCTCGGCCAAGGTCAGATGGATCACCTCTTCATGGTGATCAAAAAGATCGGTGAAGACGGAGCGTCCCGAAAAAACCTGGAGGGTCAGGGGCGGAACGAATCGATGGGCGGCCGGAGTCAACACGACCTGAACGTCGGCTCCCATCGATTTTAAATCACGAAGAATTTGAAGCGACTTGT
>JAHFEM010000083.1 GCA_023248505.1 Nitrospirota bacterium | reverse complement strand
GGACGATCGCCTCTCGCGCCGCGGTGGCGGCCGATCCGTCTCTGGGAAAGCCTTTGGCGCAAATGGACCTGGAAGGGCTGGTCGTCTCGCCGTTGGCTTATAAAGAGTACGCCAAGGGGGTCTTGTTGATCGCCCTTCGCAAGCCGCTTCTCTCTCCCGAAGAGGAAGACCCGCTGGATATCCTCTCCTCTCGGCTGACGGCCGACCTCCTGAACCGGGAGGCTTACCAATACCTTCAACGGATGAACGCGGTCCTCTCCCGCGCCAACCTGAAACTCCGGGAAGAGGCGATGCAGCACCAGACCTCCTTTTCCTACACCTCCCATGATTTGAAAACGCCTTTGAACGCCATCATGGGATATACCGCGCTTCTTCGGGACGGGATGAATAACGATGAAAAGAGAAAATCGGCGATCGAACGGATTCTCGCAAATTCGAAAGACCTCCTCAGAATGCTCGAAAAGGGGCTGGACCAATTCCGCTATCAGGCGACCGAGGCGGTCGAGGTCGATCTGAGCGAGATCGTCCAAGAAGAAATCCAGAATGAGCTGATCCCCCTCCTCTTCGGGAAAGAGGTGGCGGTCGATAGCCGGATCGAGCCGGCGGTCCGCATCCGCCTCTCCGACCCCGATCTGATCAAACACCTCCTCTCGAATCTCTACTCCAATGCCGCCAAATTCACCCCGTCCGGGCGCATCCAGATCCGGGTCCGAAGGACCGTGGAGAAAGAGCAGGAGGGGGTTCAAATCGTCATCTCGGATACCGGAATCGGCATCGAGCCCGACCGGCTGGCCCGCATCTTCGACCCGTTCAGCCATGCTTCGGGATATGAAGGGACCGGGATCGGCCTGACGATTGTCCACCATATCGTCCGGCAGCTGCGGGGGAAAATCAAGGTGAAGAGCCGGCCGGGGGCCGGGACGCGCTTTACCCTCTGGCTCCCCGGGCGAAGCGATCGTCCCCCTTTAATTTGAACGGACCCTGTGAGCGACACTCTCCCCGCCACCGATTCGACGCGGTTTGACCGGATCACCTTTTGTCTCGTTGCGCCCGAAAGCCCCGGCAATATCGGGAGCGCCGCCCGCGCCATGAAGAACATGGGGTTCGCCCGCTTGGCGCTTGTCTCCCCGGCCGATCCGAGGGGCGAGGAGTCGATTCGGATGGCGTACCGCTCCCGCGAGGTGCTCGACCCCGCGCGGCTCTTTCCCGATCTCTCCGCCGCCCTCTCCGAAACGGAGTGGGTCGTCGGCATCAGCGGGCGGAGGCGCAAAGGAGGCGGGACGGAATCGATCGAGGCGCTCGCCCCGGAAATATGGGAGCGGGCCGGCCGTCGAAAGATCACCCTTCTCTTCGGTTCGGAGGGGAGCGGCCTGACGAACGAAGCCCTCTCCCGCTGCCACCGAACGGCGTACATTCCGACCGGTCCCCGCTTCTCGTCTCTGAATCTCGCCCAGGCGGTCCTGCTCGTCGCCGCCGCCCTCCTCCGGGCAAGCAGCGCGCTTGCCTCCTCCGACCCAAACGGCAAGCCTCTTGCGGGGATCGCCTCCGTCGCTGAGATCGAATCGCTCTTTCAAGAGATGGAAGGGACGCTGGAAGAAATCGGCTTTTTGAAACCGCCGGCGAAGAAAACGACGGTGAGGAGACTGCGGAAAATTTTCATGCGGGCCGAGATCGATCCGGAAGAGGTGAAGCTGTTGCGGGCGATGTTCCGTCAGGCGCTCTGGGCCGCAGGACAAAAAAAATTCCCTCCTTTGTAAAAGAAAGAGGAAAACGGAGGTCGTTTGAATGGGGCTTCGCCCCATTCCAAACTAAACGTTATTGATTCTTAATCCCTAACTCGCCGCTCGGCGATCATTTGCAGGCCGTCCTTCGGCCGCAGCGTGATCAACGGTTGGAGGACCACCGGGCGGCCCGGGACCCTCCGCAACCGCCAGCGCTGTGCCAGGGTGGCGATCACCAGCATTCCTTCCATCCAGGCGAACGATTCGCCGATGCAGACCCGAGGCCCCCCGCCGAAGGGAAAGTATGAGAACTTCGGACGGACCGCCTTCGCTTCCGGCCGCCAACGCTCTGTGTCGAAACGGAAGGGATCGGGGAAATAGCGCGGATCATGATGCATCACATACTGACTCATCAGCACAATCCCCCCCGCCGGGACAACATACCGATCCACAGGATAATCCCGAATCGCGCGATAGCCGACCAGCCAGGCCGGCGGATAGAGCCGCATCGATTCAGCGAGAACTTTCTCCGTATAGCTTAGTTTCGGCAGGTCATCGATCGTCGGAAGCCTTTCCCCCAGCGCGTCGATCTCGGCATGCAGGCGCGCCTCCACCTCGGGATGCTGCGACAGCAGATACCAGGTCCAGGTAAGGGCGTTGGCGGTCGTCTCATGCCCCGCCAGAAAGATCGTCATCGCCTCATCCCGAAGCTGCTGATCGGTCATGCCCCCGGTCCCCTCTTCATCCTGCGCCAGAAGCAACATCGAGAGGAGATCCCCACGGTCTTCCCCGCTCGCCCGGCGCTCGGCGATCATCCGGTAAATCGTCTCGTCCAGACGACGCTTTGCCTTTCGGAAACGGAGCGTGCTCGGCACCGGAAGTTCGGCCAAGAGATCGGCGAAAGGAAGGGTAAAGCGGTTGAAAAATTCGACCGAGATCGACAGCGCCTCGCTGATCTCCTTTGCCTCCGATTCGGCATCGGTATCGAAGAGGGTCTTCCCCGCGACCGCCATCGTCAGCCGCATCATCTCCTGCAACAGGTCGAACGGCTTTCCCTCCTGCCAGAGATCCCGCGTCCGGGCGGCGTATTCCGACATGAGGGTTCCATAAGAGGCGATCCGCTGCCGATGGAAGGCGGGCTGCGCGATCCGCCGTTGGCGGCGGTGAAATTCCCCCTCGCTTGTGAGCAGCCCTTCCCCCAGCAACCGCTTCGCCCACTGAAGCCCTCTCCCCTTGATGAAGTTGCGGTGATCGACCGTTAAGACGTTTTTAATGAGGTCGGGATGGCTGAGGAGAAAGATCTCTTGAGATCCGAGTTTGAAATAGGCGATGTCCCCATACTCGCGGGCGAGTCTCATGAGAAAATCGATCGGATCGCGCCGAAAGGGGAAGAGATGGCCGACCAGCGGTTTTCCCGGCGGACCCGGCGGAGTGAGGTTGCTTTTCTGCGTCATCGGTCGAGAATATCCTAAGCGGCGCTCGATCTCAAGCGGACATTTTCATAAGGGAGGCGAACGGTAAAAGTGGTCCCGGCCCCGACCGTGCTTTCGACCCGAACCGTTCCCCCGAGCAGCTCGGCGAATTTTTTGACGATGGAGAGCCCCAACCCCGATCCCTCATAAGAGCGGGTATCGGAAGGATCGGCCTGGTAGAACGGCTCAAAGAGGCGGGAGAAATCCTTTTCGGCGATCCCGATGCCGGTATCGGAGACTTCGACGGCGACGTGCTGCTCGGCGGGAAGGTCCGAGAGCCGAATCGTCACCGAGCCCCGGTCGGTAAATTTGATCGCATTGGAAATCAAGTTCGTGATGATCTGCTCGATTTTCTTCGGATCGGAGTGAATCGGAAGCGGCCCGCAGTCGTCTACGAGGCTGACCTTTAATCCCTTCTCCTCCCCCATCGGTTCCAGACGGTAGACGATCTTCCGGACCATATCATGGAGATAAACGGTTTCATCCTTCACCGGCATCTGGCCCGCTTCCAATCGGTTGAGATGGAGCAAATTATTAATGAGCTGCAAGAGGCTTTGGGCGTTGTAGTAGATGCGGTCGATCATCTCCGCCCGCTTGACCGGATCTTCGGCGAATTGAGAACGGCCGAGAAGCTCGGTGTAGCCGAGGATCGCGTTGAGCGGGGTGCGCAACTCATGCGACACCATCGAGACAAACTGCGATTTGGCCCGGTTCGCCTCCTCAGCCTCGACGGTCTTCTTCCCGAGCGTCTCTTCCATCCGTTTTCGGTCCGTGATGTCGCTCGAGATGCCGCAGACCGCATAAGGGTTCCCCTTGTGATCCAGCAGCGGAACCTTTATGGAAAGATAAACATGGGTCCCGTCCTCCTGGGGGACGACCTCGTCGAATTCCAGAGGACGCCCGGCTTCGACGACTTTCCTGTTGTTGGCGCGTAAAGCATCCGCGACCTCTTTCGGGAAGAGATCATGGAGGGATTTGCCGTAAACCGCTTCTTTCTTTAGGTGGAGCGTTTCAAACTGCCGGTTGACCATCATGAACCGATCGTCGAGGTCCATGAGATAAACAACCGCCGTCGTATGATCGAGAATCGCCTGAAGTTGCCCTTCACTCCTGCGCAGCGCCTCTTCCGCCTGCTTGCGTTCCGTGATATCCGAAAAGGTCGAATAAACCTGATACGGCTTCTCTTCTCCGGATCTGAATTTCGGGGTGGCGTTGATATTGATCCAGCGATACCCCTTCTCCACGGGATGGAAAATGCCCATCACCGCATTTTTCACCTCTTCTCCGGTCTTGAGCGCGATCATCGCCGGATGGTCCTCCCCCCTGAAGTCCGACCGGTCTACATGGATCGCCCGCCAGCTAAAATCAAACGAGTTCCTCCCTTGCATCTGATCCAACGTTAATCCCAATATCCGTTCCGCCGCCGGATTTGCCGAAATGATCTTCCCTTCGGCATCCTGATAGACGACCCCCTGGGCCATCGTTTCGAACAGATTGCGGTATTTCTCCTCGGATTGCCGCAGCGACGCCTCCGCCCGCTTGCGCTCGGCAATGTCGACCACAAAGGCGACCCCTTCCTCCCCCCCGTTGAGCATGGCCCCGCCGAACAGGCCCCAGAAACGGGTGCCGTCTTTTCGGAAGTATTCTTTCTCATAAGGGGTACACCGTCCCTGGATCTTAAGCTCTTGAATGGCTTGTGCGGTTCTTTCCCTCCACTCCGGCGGGGTTAATCGATCCCAACGCACTTTCCCTTCCAGGAGCGCTTCCCGCGTATAGCCGATCATCTTCAGAAAGGCCTCATTGGCGTCGGTGACTCGCCCCGAGAGATCGAAGAAAGCGACGCTGAGGATGCCGCTCTCGCTGATTTGCCGGAAGCGCTCTTCGCTTCGGCGCAGCGCCTCTTGCGCCCGCTTGCGTTCCGCGATCTCTCGTTGGGCCGCGCCGTAGAGCTGGGCGTTTTCAATCGCCAGCGCGGCGCGACGCGCCAGATCCTCGGCCAAGGCGAGATCGACCCGGCTGTAGCGCCCCGATGCCTCCGAGGCGAAAGTAATGGCCCCCAGCACCCGCCCGCGTCCCGTAATCGGCACCACCATCGCCGACTTCGAATCGATCTGCCTGAGGAGTTTCAAATGCGCCGCATCGAAAGCAGATTCCTGTAAGAGGAAATCGGAGATTTCAGGATAGAGCTCCGATTGACCCGTCAAGATAACGCGGGGGGCGCCGTGAGAGACGCCCGGATCGATCGGATCACGCTGCAGCTCGCTCGCCAGGGCCTTTTGGGAGGGATCGGCCTGGGACACGGCCAGTCGAACGATCGACTGGTCCTCTTCGAGCATATCGATCAGACACCCATCGGCAAAACGGGGGACCACCAGGTGTGCAATGCTGGAGAGGATCGTCTTGTAATCGAGCGCGTTGGCCAGAAGCGTCATCGCCTCGGCCTTCATCGACTCCGCCTGGCGCTCGATCTGGCGATGCATCAGCTCCTGCTCGACGACATAAGCGGTGTGCGCCGTCAGGATCATCCGCTCCGGATTGCCGTCGGCCACAGGGGTCCCGATGCCGATCGCGCCGACAACGCTTCCACTTGCGTGAATCGGCACCCCGGTGCAGGTATAGCCATGAAACAGTTGAATGAAATGCTCCGGCCCGGCGACCGCGATCGCCTGGTTTTCCGACAGGGCCGTTCCGGCCGCGTTGGTCCCCATATTCCTCTCGGACCAATCATAACCCGGAAGCACATGGAACGCCTCCCGCATCCGGGAATCGTTCCCCGTCGCATAGAGGACAATGCCGTCCCGGTCGACCAAAAACAGGACATTATGGATTTGGGCCAAAGAGGAGGAGATCCAGCTGAGGTGGAGGGAAGCGATATCGACCAACTCTCGGTTCAGGTCGACGCGGCGCTGAAGATCCTCTTGCGAAATCGGATGTAAAGCGAGCTGGTTCGGCATCGGATCGATGCCGTAATCCCGGCTTCGCTGCCACGATTTCAGGATGACACTGCGCAACGGACCCTCGGGCGGAAGCCCTTCGATAAACCGCTTCCATTGATGATCGATAGGGCGCATCGGATCTTCCCCGGTCTGCTTCGATGGAATGGGCCTGCTGATTTGATTTCTCTCGATTGGATTCATCTTTGATTTTCGGCGGGTCTTCTCGGCTGCGCGTCTTTAAAAGATCGCGCTCATGTCGCCCTTCCCGGATCCGCTCGCGCTTTGGCTTACGCGCTGACAATCATTCTTATTTTAATGTAAGAGGGCGCGCCGTTCAAGAGGGGGGATAGGGACTACTCCGCCCTTAAAATCGCCAGCGGCTTCTGTCCCAAGATCCGGTAGGTCATTAAGAAACCGGTGAGGAGGGTTAAGAGAAGGGTCCCGATCAGGCCCTGCAGCAGCGAGACTCCATCGAACCGCCACGGCAGGTCGAGAAAAAAGTGGACGATACCCCACGAAACCCCGATTGAAAGAAAACCGCCGACGAAGGCCGCCAGAAGACCGAGGAGAGCATACTCCACCGCCATGATCGCCAGGAGCGTCGGCCGGGTCGCGCCGAGCGTTTTGAAAAGGGTCATCTCGTGAAGCCGCCGGGCGCGGGTCGCGGCGATCGCGCCGGAGAGGACGATCAGCCCCACGGCAAATCCGAAGAAGGCCATGAATCGAACCGTCCGGGTAATCTCTTTGAGGATCCCGGCGATCGTCTCCAGGACCTCCCGAAGATGAATGACCGTGACGTTGGGAAAGGCCCGAATCACCGCATTCTGGATGGGGAGGTCTTCCGCGGGAGAGGTCATGGCGGCGGCGACGTAAGTGATCGGCGCCCCATCGAGGACGCCCGGCTCGAAGATGAAGAAGAAGTTCGTGGAGAGGCTCCCCCAATCGACATCGCGAATGCTCGCCACCTCCGCCTCGATCGGCACCCCCTGGATATCGAAGGTGACTTTCGATCCGAGATCGATCCCAAGATGCCGGGCCGCCTCCGCCTCCACCGAAACCTGCGCCGTCCCTTCCTTTCGACCCGCCGCTTCCCACCATTTTCCCCGGCGAATGAGGTTGTGTTTCGGAAGATCCCGCCGGTAGGTCAGGACATACTC
>JAHFEM010000489.1 GCA_023248505.1 Nitrospirota bacterium | reverse complement strand
CGATGAGGGTGAAGCCGGGTGAAGACAAAACACGGGAGGCGGGAGGCGCAAGGGGGGAGGCGAAAAATATTTTACCCCTCACGCTGAACGCCTTGCGCCTCATGTTATTTCGCTCTGTCGTCCACATCGACATATTCATTAAACACCTTCACCCGCCCGGTCAGCGGGTTGACCGCCAGGGTCCATTTCCGATCCCCCTGCTTTAGATGAATCCAGGCCTTCTCGACCCCCACCGGGTAGAACTGCATGAAGGCTTCCCCTTCGCTCACCTTCCCCTGCTGCGGCGTCACGACGTCGTCGAACGAGATCTCTTTTGGAAGGACCCGCCGCGCGGTCATCGGATCGGTCGTTTCGACGAACTCGCCATTCTCCTGCAACGCCGCCACCCAATAAGCGCCGTTCTCCAGATTGAAGTAAAGCCGGTAGGTTTGCTTTGTCGTGGAGGATTCTTGGGCCACGTGCTGGATCAACCCGGCGAAGTGCCGGGACGTCCACTTCAGGTCCCCCGAGCCGAACGAGGAGAGACGGGGAAAGACGAACAACGCCGCGATCCCCAGGACGAAAACAACCAGCATCAATTCAAGGAGGGTAAAACCCTTCGATTGCGGATTTCGGATTTCGGATTTCGGATTAAAGATCAAGACCCTCTTCTTTTCATTCCGCATTCCGAAATCCGCATTTTTATTATTCCAGGTTCCAGCTCTCGATGTCGGCGCTCTTCCCCTCGCCCCCTCCTTCCCCATCCGCGCCGTACGAGGCGAGATCAAAATCGCCGTGGGTGCCGGGGCTGACGTAGACGAACGGGTTTCCCCAGGGATCATTCGGAACCTTCGGGAGATAGCCTCCCTCCCGCCAGTTTTTCGGGACCTCTCCGACCGTCGGCAGGTGCACCAGCGCATCGAGCCCCTGCTCCGTGCTCGGATAAACGCCGTTGTCGAGCTTGTACATCTGAAGGGCCTCTTCGACATTCTTGATCTGGACCTTCGCCGCCACCCGCCGCGCCTCATCGGTCCGGCCGACCAGCTTGGGGACAACCAAGACCGACAGGATCGCCAGGATCGTGATGACGACCATGATCTCAATAAGGGTAAAGCCGGCTTGCTGATTGATCGGGCTTTGGAGAGCCCTCCCACAAAGCTTGAATTGAAGCCTTCTATTTTGTGGGAGGGACCTTCCGGTCCCGATTTCCTTTTGATCCCTCTTCTGCTCCATTTTCCTCCTTCATTTTACAATCTGACTGACTTCGAAGATCGGCAGCAGGATCGCCAGGACGATAAAGAGAACGACGGCGCCCATCCCTAAAATCATCAGCGGGGCGAGCAGCGAGGTCATTCCGGTCACCACCGTCTCGACCTCATTGTCATAGGCCTCGGAGACCTTCTGGAGCATCCCCTCCAGCTCGCCGCTCTTCTCCCCGATGGCGATCATGTGGGTCACCAGCGGGGGAAAGAGGCCGCTCCGCTTGAGCGGCTCCGCGATGCTCTGCCCTTCCCGGATATTGCCGCGCGCCCCCTGGATCGCCTCTTCGAGAACCTTGTTGCCGACCACCTGCTGGACGATCTCCAGCGCCGTCAAGAGCGGAACCCCGCTTGCCAGCAGGGTCGCCAGCGTTCGGGTGAACCGGGAGATGGCGACCATCTTCGCCACCTTTCCGGCCAGCGGGACTCTGAGGATCAGCCGGTCGTACTGCTCTCTTCCGCGGGGCGTTTGGAAGTGCCGCCGGAGCGCCATTCCGCCGATGATCCCCACCCCGATCAGCAGCCATCCGTAGCTGCGCAGAAAATTGCTCAGCGCAAGGAGGATAACCGTCGGGAGCGGGAGCGCCTGCTTCAAGTCGGCGAAGATCGCCGTCACCTTCGGAACGACAAACGAGATCAGAAAAATCAGGATGAAGCCGCTGACGAACATCATCAAGACCGGGTAGGTCAGGATCGAGAAGAGCTTGTTCCGAAGCCGAACCTGGCTTTCCAGATAATCGGCCAGCCGGATCAAGATGCGATCGAGCGTTCCGCTCGCCTCCCCCGCCCGGACCATCTGCCGGTAGAGAAGCGAGAAAACTTTCGGATGCCGCGCCAGGGCATCGGCGAGCGAGGAGCCTTCCTTCACCCCCTCCCGGACGTCGATCCAGATCTTCTTCGCGATCGGCTTCTCGACCTGTTCGGTCAGCGCCGCCAGCGCTTCCATCAGAGAGATTCCCGCCCCGATCAGGGTCGAGAGCTGGCGGGTCATCACCGCCGTCTCGGCGAGCGTCATCCGCTCCGAGAAGATCGGGATCGGCTTCGAAAGCCCGGTCGCCGCCGCCTGCTGCGCCTGGGTCAGCTCGACCGGGAAGATCCCGCTCTTCCGCAGCTTCGCCCGCGCGACCCGCGGGTTGTCGGCATCCACCACCCCGGCCTTGTTCTTCCCCTGAAGATCGAGTCCTTTGTATTCGTAAATCGCCATTTTAAAATCTCGAGTAACAAACCCTTTCAGGCTGCTCAAAAAGCTCCAGATGCAAGGCCGCAGGGAGCGAGGAAACCGCAGCGTACTGTAT
>JAHFEM010000488.1 GCA_023248505.1 Nitrospirota bacterium | reverse complement strand
CTACGCCATGAACCGAAACCTTGAATCGAAGGTCCGGGAGCGGACGAAGGCATTAGAGGAGAAGAACCGGGAATTGGAGGGAAGTTTTCACGACATGCTCGAGCTCTTCATCAGTCTCATGGAGCTGAAGAGCGCCGCGCTGGTCGGCCATGCGCGGCGGGTCGCCTTTCTTGCGAATGAGATCGCCGTTCGCCTCGGGCTTCCTGAAGAAGAGCGGAGTCTCTGCGAGGCGGCCGCACTCCTGATGGACAGCGGAACCCTCGGCTATCCGGATACCCTCGCAAAAAAACGAACCGACGAGATGGACCCGGCCGAGACGGCGCTTTGGCAAAAGCATCCCCTTCTGGCGCAGGTCAGTCTCAAGCGGATCAAGCGTCTGGAACCGGCGGGGCAGATCATCCGATCTCATCATGAACACTTCGATGGAAACGGATTCCCGGACGGATTGAGAGGGCAGATGATTCCCCTGCCGTCGCAAATCATTGCCGTGGCCGATTACTTCGATCTTTTGTTGAATCCTCCGGCGTCGGCCACGCGCGTTCCTGTTTCGGGGGCGCTAAAAGCGTTGGAGAAAGAGCGGGGAAAACGTTTTGACCCGGCCGTCATTCAGGTCCTCGGCGAAATTATCGAGCGTGTTCACGAGGTGATCACGCCGGATGAACTTGAAGTATCGCTTGAAGAATTAAGGGAGGGAATGATCCTGGCGCGCGATCTGAAAACCGCGGGGGGGATTCTGCTTCTCCCCGCTCAGAGCCGGCTCCAGGCGGCGCATTTGGAGAAGATAAATAACTTCCATCGTATCGATCCGATCATCGACCGGATCACCATTTACAGGAATGTTAAAGATTTTAAATATTCCAGCCGATGAGGAAAGAGGGCCGGTCCGTCTTCGCCGGACCGATGCGTCGAAGAGAGGAATGAAATGGACGAGCAGGAGAGCATTCTAAGGGAATTTTTAGTGGAGTGTGCCGAAGGAATCGGACGGCTCGATCAGGAGTTCGTTGCGTTGGAGAAAGAACCGGAGAATGGGGCCCTCCTGGCGAGCATCTTCCGAACGATTCACACCATTAAAGGAACGTGCGGTTTTCTGGGACTGCCGAAGCTTGAGAGCGTCGCGCACGGCGCGGAGAACATCCTGGTGCGGATGCGCGACAAGAAAATCATGGTCACGCCGGATGGAATTACCCTTCTGTTGGAAGCGGTCGATGCCATCAAGGAGATCCTGATCCATATCGAATCGACCTTGAAGGAGCCGGATCAGGCCTATGACGCCATTCGGCAAAAGCTCGACGCGTTCCTGGCTCAAAAGGCGACCGCTGCTTTGCCTCCCGCGACGCCATCCCATGCTCCGGCTTGCGGAAAAGGGGACGATGAGGAAAGGGAGAAGGCCGCACCGCCGGTGAACCTGTCCCACGCCGGTGTATCGGAAGCGGGAAAGGAAGGAGCGAAGGTCAAGGGGAAAGAAGGGAGCGATTCCGGGACCGCTTCTCCCTCGAAATCGCTCTCTGCGGCCGATTCGACCATTCGGGTCGATGTCGGCCTACTCGATAAGCTGATGAATTTGGTCAGCGAGCTGGTTCTGGTTCGCAATCAGCTCCTTCAACGGGTTCGGGAGCGGGACAACGCCGCCGACACCGGCATCGCCCAGCGGATGAACCTCATCACCACTCAGCTTCAAGAGAGCGTGACCCGGACCCGGATGCAGCCGATTCGGAATGTCTGGAACCAGTTTCCCCGCGTGGTTCGCGACCTGGCGCGCACGAATGGGAAAGAGGTGGAGTTGATCATGGAGGGGGCGGAGACGGAACTCGACAAGACCCTCCTGGAGGCGGTGAAGGATCCGTTGACCCACATTGTCCGAAATGCAATCGATCACGGAATCGAGACCCCGGAGGTCCGGAGGGCGCATGGAAAAGATCCGAAGGGAACGCTCTTTTTGAAGGCCTACCACGAGGGAGGGCAAATCAGCATCGAGATGCGCGACGACGGCGGCGGGATCGATGTGGAGAAGGTCAAAGGGAAAGCGATCGAGAGAGGCCTCGTCACGGCCGAGGCCGCGGCCGGCTTATCCGAGTCTGAATCGTTGGAGCTGATTTTTCTCCCAGGGCTTTCCACCGCGGACAAAGTGACGCATGTCTCGGGGCGCGGCGTCGGGATGGACGTGGTCCGAACCAACATCGAAAAGATCAGCGGAACGATCGAGATCGAGAGCCGCCTCGGCCAGGGAACGCGCTTGCATTTGACGATCCCGCTGACCCTCGCGATCATTCCCGCCCTCATGGTGCGGGCCGGACGAGAGCGCTTCGCCATTCCGCAAGCGAATCTGGTCGAATTGGTCCGTGTCGATATGGATGCCGGCGAGCGGATTGAGACGATCCGCGGGGCGGAGTTCTACCGGCTTCACGGCGAGCTCCTCCCGCTCATCCGGCTGAGCCGCGCTCTTCGGCTGCCGGATGCGCCCGCACGGGAGCGGGTCGGGGGAGGACTCGAGGACTCGGAGACGAACATCGTTGTCCTGGAGGCCGCTGGCCCATCGT
>JAHFEM010000082.1 GCA_023248505.1 Nitrospirota bacterium | reverse complement strand
GAGGATGGTCCTGTCTTTGGGGTAATAGTTCTCCAGCAGCACCTTGTAGCAGCGCATCCGGACGTCGGCGGGGACGTCGTCGCTTTTGGTCTCGCCGACGATGGGGTGCAGCAGAAGACCGTCGGTGATTTCCAGAGCGCACTTTTGGATGTATTCATGGGCGCGGTGGATCGGATTGCGGGTCTGAAAGGCGACGATCCGCTTCCACCCTCTCTCCTCGAAGAGCTTGCGGGTCTGCACGGGGTCCATCTGATGCTCATGAAAGCGCTGAATCGGGGAGCGGCGGAGCATGTCGATCTTTCCGCCCAGGTAAAAATCGCCGAGCGTCTGCGTGTAGGCGACGCCGGGGTGACTCGCATCATTCGTTCCGTAGGCGGAAGCCGCTTCTTTTTCTTTGTCGAAGGGATAGATCTCTTCGATCTTGAGGATGGCGAGCGGCAATCCGGTTTCCTGAACCAGCGCGACCTCCATCCCCTCCTTCAGCCCCGCGGCCTCTGCAGCGGTGATCGAGAGGGTGATCGGGAGGCTCCAGGGAAGGCCGTTGGCGAGCCGCATCCGCTCCAGGACGCTCTGATAGTCGGCGCTCCCCATGAATCCCTCCAGCGGAGAGAAGACGCCGATCGCGATCAACTCCAGATCGGAGATCTCGCGGGGGGTCAACTCGATCTTTTTCATCTGGGAGGTTTTCTGTGTGAGCCGATCGGCCTCTTTCGGATCGACAAAGCGATTGATCAATCTTCCACCATGCGGAACGGAAATAGCCATGCTTTGACTCCTTAGTTATGAGAAGAAGCGGTCAGCGCTCAGCCGTCAGCATTCAGCTAAGATCAAAATATTTAAGCTGATAGCTGAAAGCTGTTTGCTGATCGCTTTTTGTTATTAAATCGAAAAATCGAGCGTCTGTGTTCCTCCCTCGACCTTTTCGTCGAGTTCCACCGGCATCAGTTTGGTTCGGATGGTGAAGGTCTCGCTGTTCCCCTGCGTGTCGATCAGCTCCCAAGTGATCTGATCGTGCGTTTTATGGATATGCGGGATCAGCTTGGCCCCTTTCGATCCAAACTGGTAGGAGAGGTGAAACTCAATCGCCTCTTCCGGACAGACCTTGACGCAGGGAAGGCAGTCCCAGCAGTCTTCGGGATACTTCAAATACGCCTTATTGGCGGTATGGTCCTTCACGATCAGGTCGCCCGGACACATCCGAAGACAGGGGGGTTGGCTGGCCCCATGACAGCCGTTGCACTTTTCTGGATCGACCCAAACAGGCATTTCTTGGACTCCTTCAATGGTTATGGATGAGGGGGCGACGGACTCACTCTCTTACGGCTTGTACCGATCTCCCGGGATAATCTGTTCGTAGGGCCGCGTCAGCACCTCAATCTTTCCCGTCTTCGGATCGAGTCTGGAATTGACGAACTTCAGCCAATTGACATCATCCCGTTCCGGATAGTCGATTCTCGTCTGATAGGAGGGCCAACGGGTCTCTCTCCGATGGAGAAGGTGCTCGACCAGGGTCTGAGCGACATCGACCCGGTCCATGATCTCATGCACTTTCATCAGTTGATGAAGATCGTTTGCAACCAGTTGGTCGAAGTCGGCCGGAAATTTGGCCAGCCGCTGCCGGGCAATCTGCAACATCTCTTCGTTCATCTCGTAATAGGTCGAAGCCCCGCCGGCATACTGCTCCAACAGTTTTTGAAGGCGGGCCTCCATATCGGTGGGAAGAACGGGGTATCGAACCTTCCCTTGACTTCGGAGCGCTTTGAAAGCCCGATCTTCCTCTGCGGCGATCTGCTCATCCGAGACGGTCACCGGCGGCATGCTCGCGATATCAGCTCCCGCAGCGCGGGCGGCTATGACCCCTTCCGCCCAGCATCCGGAAACAAATTTATAGGGGGCGCCCCCCGAGACATCGCCTGCGGCATAGAGCCCTTTCAGGGTCGTCCGACGGTCGCCGTCCACCCAGTATCCGGCCTGGCAGTGGCCCCCGACAATGTAGGGTTCGGTCGTTTGGACTTCAATCGGCTCCTTGGAGGGATCGATGTTGTTGGCGGCCCAGTAGAGAACCATCGAGGGATACATATCGAGGTAAGCCGATTTCAGCTCGCGAGACTGCTCCGGCGTGAGGCCGCGGGTATCGAGGTAAACCGGTCCCCGGCCTTCCTTGATCTCCATCAACGGGCCATAGGTGCGATAGGGGGTCGGTGCGCCGTCGCCGCCGAGGTGGGCGTAGCGGGTTTTCATGAACTGCTCCCCCTTGGCGTTGACCTGCGGCGCTTTGACGCCGAGGGCGATTGTTCCGGTCGGCGCGATCGTATCCTTCGTTCGAAGGGCGACGTAGCGCATCTCAAACGAGGTCATCTCGGCCCCGGCCCGAATCCCCATCGCATAGCCTGCTCCGGTGTTGTAGGGACAATACCAGGTCTTGTGCGAGGCGTCGCCGGGATTGTTCGGTCGATAGAGCCCCGCCGCTCCCCCCGTTGCGATGATGGTCGCCTTGGCTTTGACGACATAGAAGGTTCCGTTTCGAAGCGAAAAGGCGACCGCTCCCACAATCCGATCCCCCTCCGTCAGCAGATTGGTGACGGCAACCCAATTATAGACTTGCGCCCCCGCCGAACGAGCCGCTTTCGCGAGGATCGGCTTGAGCGATTCGCCGTTGATCTTGATGTTCCATCGACCCCGCGGAAGATAGTTTCCCTGATCATCGCAGAGGATCGGAAGGCCCCACTTCTCCACCTTCTTCACGCAATACTCGAAGAGCTCCGACATCGTCTTGACCAGGTCTTCACGGATCAATCCGCACGAGTCTGACCGGACATACCGGACGAAGCTCTCGGGGGTCTCCCCCTTATTCAGGTAGGCGTTGATGGCGTTCATCCCCCCGGCCAGGCAGCCGCTTCGATCGATGTGGGCCTTCTCCAGGATGGTGACGTTGAGCTGGGGGTAACGCTCTTTCGCCTCGACCGCCGCCATACAACCGGCCGTCCCCCCGCCGATAATGAGGATATCCGTTTCGATGATCTTCCGTTCCATAGGCTCCTTTCCGTTTGTTACATTCTACTGAGGTTGACTATTCTTTCCGATTCCATTTGCGCTCCATGGGAGAAATACTCTGAACCGAAGGCATTGCAGCCGGCGTTATTTCGGGGGCTTCGGGTTGCATCTCAATCGGTTTGCGTTTGGTGAAGAAATGGTAGAGAAGATAGCCGTCCACCAGAAGCGCAGAAAGCATCACGCTGTAGGCATATGGATGGCCGATCAGATGCAAATCGATCAGGACTCGGGAGAGGCCGAAGCCGACCACCCAGACATCGAAGCTCATGCAGATCCGCCGGAAGGTTTCCGCATCCATCTGCCGGATTAAAAAAGCGCCGACGGGGATGCCGATGATTACACTCGGGATGATGGTGGAGAGGATCGCCTTGCTTTCGATCGAATAGAGACCTAAATAATAGTAAGCCATGGCGGTCAGGCCCGATTCGGCCACACGGATAATCCCGAGCGCGGCCCGGAACTCTTTTTTCACGAAGCCCTGATTATTAAAGAGGACGGCGAGGGGAGGCCCCGAGACCGTTGTGACAGAGTAGAGAAATCCGATGCCGGTGCCGAATGGGATTCCGAGAGCCCTCTCCGATTGGAGCGGTCTGCGAATTCCCGCCGCTTGAATCAAGATCAGCGGGAGGATAAAGAGATAGGTAAAGAATTTAATCCAACCTGGGTGAATCGAAGAGAGAAGATAGCTCCCGATGAGGACGCCGGGAGCCAGTCCGATCAAAATCGGGTAGACCCGTCTCCAAACGGCCGGGATGCTCTCCCGGTTAATGAGAAGAACGTAGATGTTGACGACCACTTCGATCAAGACCAATGCCGGATTGAGAATTCGGTTGGTATAGAAAATCAGAGCGACCGGCACCGTAATCGAGGAGAAACCATACCCCAGCGCGCCATTCACGGTGGCCGCAAAAAGGGTAATTGAAATCAGGACGATCGAACTGATATCGATAGGGTTCATGAGCGCTTTCTTAGGAACATCGGTTTCTTAATTCTTCCGCTTCGGGTTGCGAATACAATAAGCTAGATGTGGAACATTAAAGTCTGCTTTCCTTCCATCTCCTTTTTTCTTTCGGAGAGATCCTTGAAATTAATCGAATCAAGATGTTCCTTAAGCGAGGCGCTTACCTCTTGCCAGACCTCCCTGATGACGGCGCTTTCCATCTCTCCTTCATCGGACCCATTCAGCGATCCCCTCTGGCGGCGCTGTGTGGAGTCGATCGCAACGAGGGGACCTTCAATCGCTTGGAGTAATTCCCCCAGGAGAATTTGGTCTGGAGACTTCGTCAGACGGTAGCCGCCATGAGGCCCTCGCACACTTTCGACGAAACCGCGCTTCTTTAGATGATTCATCACCTGTTCTAAGAAACGGATGGGGATCCTCTCTCTTTGGGCAATGGTCCTGACCTGTAAAGGGCCCTCTCCGGAGTGAAGGGAGAGGGCGAGGATCGCCAAGACGGCATATTCACTTTTGGCCGAGAAATGAATCATATACTCTACTATTCCGATGGGGATTAAGTATTTTATAGATTTATAAACGAAAGAGCTTCAGCTGTCAAGCGAATTCTTAACCCCGGTAGTGGGTCAGTTTGAAATTAAGGCCACAATTTCTTGAAGTGACCACACATGATCGGTCAATCCCGCTTCCATTGCAGGTGTCACCCTCAGAGTTTGATGAACCTTCGCAAAGTTATAGTACATGAAGAACAAAGACACCATATGCTCAAGGTTCTCAATCTTCTTGCTGAAAGCGTTTGTCAGTCTGGTAAATCTCCGCATTCCCATTCTCATTGTCAAATTGGATCGCTCTGCAAAGCTTGTTGATACATGGATCGGATCGGGATTGCCCGAAATCGCCTCTTGTCTTGTCCCACAGCACTCACCAGGGCTGTATTTACCCTCTAATGCGGGATCGGTGCTGTAGAGCTTAACCAGCATCGCATAATCAACCTCAGCACCGAATGCCCCCTCGACTGCCGTAAGATAAGCCCGATGACCATCTGTAGTAAGCTGGATTCGGTTTGCCATTCTTGAGGCAAGATCATCGATAAACTTCTGTGCATATTGGGCAGTTCTTCCTCCTACCAGCCAGCAAGGAATAAGCTTAGTTTGTGCATCAATCGCCGTCCAGGTCCACACGTCGCCGAAACCGAATTTACCTTGCAGTTCTTCGGGTACGTTCTTCTCTTTGGCGTAGCAGAAGGACCAAATCTCATCGCATTGAATCCGCTGGCAAGGGAGATTTCTAAAAGTCTCATCCTGATACTTCTTACAAGCGGTTCCAATATCAGCAAGGAGCTTTAGAACCGTACCCTTTGCGGCACCCGTCATTCTGCAAGTAGCGCGGATTGAGTTTCCCTCGACTAATGCAGCGACGATTTGAGATCGGGTTTTAGCGTCTAGCCTGTTCATTGCAGAGCCTCACGGTGAGTATGTGAGAACATAATACTTGAGCGCTCAAGCATTGTCAACATAAAAAAACCCGCCTTATGTAGACGGGCTTTTTTAGCGTTTAATATTTTTTTACGTGCCCCACTCTGGACTTTGAATTGGTTTTGCTGAAACGTAAGGCAATTTTATGCCTCTATAATCCTCATCATTTCCACTATCCTTTATCATTGGCTCTATGTCTTTTAGGGCTTCCCGTAACTCTGGATTTGATTCGAGGAGAGATTCCATTTCTTTTAATATTTTTTTTAGTTGGCTCTTTCGTGACATAGGATCTCCTCAGCTCATGCCGGATATGGTCTTAGGCCATTTTGGCTATGAATGATTGTTGATCGCATGTCTCCACATCGGATCTTATGCGCATAATCTAATAATAAATCATAATACGTTCGAACATGCTTGTTCAAGTCTTTATTTATGCCAAAATTATCGATTTTGAGATTTATTTCTTTGCTGGTAAGTTCTCGCAATCCTATCCCCCTTCCATGTGAGTGCCAACGACTTGGATTGCTTAATATTTCTGCGATTTTCTCCGCTCGGTTTCTTTTGTCTTCGGGGGTTACTCGTTTCCGTTTTGTCTCTGTGATTTTCCAGTTTTTGAACTTGTGGCGCGGCAACCATGCTTTCAAGAGTGAGATTGAATGATTCTTTGATTGCTCCAAATGAAAAAGTACAGCAGGGTCAAACTTTTTCAGCAGATATGCCAGTTCAGCCCTATAGGAGTCTGGGGTTCCTCTATGATTGTTTATAAGGTCTGTCAATTCTTTAAATTCGGGGTTATTAACTTGACACAAGGCGGGAGAACACTTAACATGACGCGGAATTGTGCATTATTAATTCCGGAACGGGACTGCTATGTCTGCGTCTATACACACCACCTGAGGGGACCGCCATGCCCGCCATACAAAATAAACACCTTGCTGCTTGGTATCTAAAACTTAAAGAGCACCCCTTTTACTGGGTTTGGATTTTTCTGTTCTGGTTGTTTCAGGAAGAGATCAGATTAAAGCTTCTCAAAGGAATGAGCACGTTAATACCTAATCCTGAAAATAAAATTATGAGTATTGCGAGAACAATATTAGAAAATGCGGTTTGGATTCCATGGGGATTGGTTCCGCTTACTATTGTTGCTCTGCTTGTGTGGACATTTATTCAATCTAAAAGGCTTCATCAAAAAATGGAATTGAAGGTGCCAGTCGCAAAGGACAGAACTACTAAGACATTAAAAACACGAAATTCAACCGAAGAACAGGGATCTAACGATATAAGTTATTTGCTTCAAATTGCCGATAATGATAAGACAAACTTAAGTGATCTTATTCTCGTTACAGGGCAGCGGGCCAGATGGATTGATAACGGCGGAGATCCGTATCTGGAATTCCGATTTACAATCTTTAACGGTTCAGTTTTTTCTATTGGATTTGATAGGAACATCGAAGGGAATGTGCGGCATAAGCAGACAATATTAAGGCCGGGACTAGAATTTCAAGACCCTGGAAATGTTGCAGGGTTAGTGCTCCCCCATGGAATGGAAAATATTGTAATATTTGCAAGGCAATGGTTGGGTCCTAATATTAGAGATATGATTATGGCGATTGATCACAACAAAATTGAATTCAATTTTGACGACGTAAGGATATATATGAAGATCCTAAACTTTTATAATGTCGGAAATTCAAAACACACTTTAAAGATCAAGGAAAGGGTATTTGATTATCTGCCATCATGACCCAACCAACTCTTTATACTCTATGTTCTCAGAGGAAATAAGTTTTTTCAGTGTGTCCCGAAAAAGATAGTCATTGTTTCTATTATTGAACCGCCATTCA